>JAGQPC010000888.1 GCA_020426925.1 Planctomycetales bacterium
GCGAACGATGGCGTCGATGTCGCCGGCGAATCGAATGGGTTAGACACTTACTTCGAATCTGTGCTGCCAAATGAGAGTTGGCGGGAAACGATCTTGTCAGCGTTTCAGCAGTGGGCTTCTGAAACCAACGCAAATGTTGGTTTGGTTGAGGAGACTGGCAATTTTGCGTTCGGAGCACCCGGAGCCAGAACCGGCGATGCTCGCTTTGGAGATATTCGCATCGGTGCTCGTCCGCTTGCAACCAACGTCCATGCCGTTTCGGTTTCGCACGACGCGTTTACTTCTGGCACATGGTCTGGTGATGTTTTGTTCAACACAAACGTCCCGATCGAGTCGGTCGATCAGTTGTTTTCTGTCGCGTTGCATGAGGCCGGGCACGTGTTTGGCTTGGGGCATTCAGACCAGCCCAATTCGGTGATGCATATGCACGGAGGGGCAGGTGAAACAGCGCTAAACCAACAAGACATCGCCAACATGCGATCCCTTTACGGCAATCGCAGCGCGGACTCATTTGACGCAGCAAAAACAAACGATTCGTTGTCGATGGCGAGCATTCTCCGGCTGAACCGCCGCGGTAGTGGCGTTTTGGGAGCGACTCCAACTGTCGCATTCGCCGACTTGGGCGCGAACGATGTCGACTACTACAAAGTCGAACTGCCTGGCAATTACACAGGGCCAGTTACGATTCGCCTGCGTTCCTCTGGCGTCAGTTTGCTCGCACCAGACATGCGTCTCATGGATGCGAACGGCAACGAGCTTACGAGGTTAACTTCCGCCGGATCTTCTGGCGATTTGTTGGTGACGACACTCACGGCGGATCAACTTCACAACGGACTGTCGGTGCGAGTCGCCTCCCAAAATAGTGACTTTGCGATTGGAGCTTATTCGATCGCAGCTGTCTTTGACGATATCAACACCGTCGACGTGACGACTCTGGAACAGATTACAAATGGCCAGTTCATCGAACTCAATGAGGACGAAATCGAAACCTATTTCGAGGACGACGAAGACCTGTTCAACGACGACGACCATTCAAACGATGATTTTGGTTCCGCTCAAGAAGTCGAGTTCGAAGACTCGGACGAGTTTCGTCGTTTTCAGCTAATCGCGAGTTTGAAAGATGTGACCGATAAGGATTATTTCGAGATCGAAACGCCGGATACGATGAGCGGCAAAGAGCACCTGATCGCTTCCGTTCGCGGGTTGGACTCGAGTTCCGGCGCACCGGCAATCAATGTTTTCGACGAAGATGGAAATCGAATTGAATCAGAAGTCTTGATCAACGATGGCTACGAATACGTAGTCCAAGTTCAAAACGTTCCGGCTGAATCAGAGTTTGTTGTTGAAGTCGAATCGCAATCCGGATCAGCCACTGCCATCGGAAACTACGAGTTGTCCGTCGTCATACGAAAACAACCCGTCCTGATGACCAACCTCGCGTCAGGCGTGCTCGCAAGCAGCCCAGGCAACTTCATTCGGGAGTTTGACGTACCAGTATCTCAACTCATGCACTTTGTGTTGGACGTTGATGGAAGTAGTTCCAATTTGGTCGATGTCGACATCCGTTCCAGTACGGGCTCGATTCAGAAGTTGTCTGCTGCGGCAGGAAGTCCAACGTCCTCGCAAAGCCTCTTGGTGCTTCCTGGACGTTACACGATTCACGGTTCACGCGACGGATCGCCCGACGATGGTGGTGCTCTTTCGTTCGAACTATTGACGAGCGTTGTCTCTGACCCGATCGGATTGACCCTTATTCAACCGAACAATCTCGACTTTTCGTGCCCCGACGTTCCCGATGCATTTTGCTATCCGGGAGGAATTCAATCGGACAGCGCGTTCTTGTGGGACGAGTTTCTGGCGGCAATCAATGAAGATCGCTCGACGCCAGTGGAATCGCTGACGTATGAATGGTGGATCTGGTACTGGGAGCAGTTCTCAGGTAACAATCCGCCGCTGTCGACTGATGATATTTATTCTTTGGAGAGTGACGCCACGCTCACGATCGATGGCGACTCTGGGTTGCTTTCTAACGACGTCGATCCGAATAACGATCGGCTATCGGTCCAAATCGTCGAGACCCCATCGAACGGAACATTGAACCTGTTGGCCGATGGCTCCTTTCGGTATTCGCCGAGATCTGGATTTGTCGGCGTTGATCAATTTCGATATCGCGCGACCGATGGTCAACTTGCATCATTACCGTCTGTCGTTTCATTACATGTGACTGCGAAACCCGCCCCAGCCGATTTTGATGGCAATGGCACAGTCGACGCGTTCGATGTCGATTTGTTGACCAGCGGCATTTCCGCGGCGGTTGACAGTCGATTCGACTTGAATCAAGACGGTACGCTGAATTCGCAAGATCGCGTCTACATGATCGAAGTGACATTGGCCACAACCTACGGCGATTCAAACCTTGACGGCGTGTTTGATTCTGGCGATCTGGTCTACATCTTCCAGCAACGCAAGTTTGAGGATCCAACCGCGGTTGCCGGCTGGGCGGATGGCGATTGGAACGGTGACGGCCGCTTCAACACCGCCGATCTCGTTGCTGCGTTTCAAACGGCGAGCTACCAAAAGTAGCTTCGTTGAAACATTTGCCCTTCGACTCACGCGTACTTCGCTGGTTGTCAAAAACTTCTTTTTTTGCTCGGCAGATTTTTGGTTGCTGGCTGCCAGGCCTTCCTGTAACCTGAAATGGCTGCGTCGCGGCGAACGTCTTGCAGAAGCGGACCCAGCTCGTACTCATCGGTTCAACGTGCTTGTATTGTGGGGGAACTTCAATGGCACATTTACGCGGACTCTTATTTCGGCAGGACGGTTTCCTGTCCCGTGTGTGCGATGCTGAGACTGGCATGCTGTTTGCCATATAGAACCTTATGCCGGTGCGCAGATGTAAAACTGCATTGATCAAACGAAAGGAATGATACGAGCGGATACTACGCGAGAGTGCGAGGTTCGTATGATGGCCGAGGATTTTGAAAGTCGATTTGAGCCGCGGATCTCAGCGGCGGTGCGGCAGCGTGCAGTTTCCTATGCCGAGGAGATAAAAGCCGCTAATCCGCAGCTTGCTCTAGATCGTGAACTTGAGCCGCTGCTCCCTCAGGACTTGACGTCAGGGAGATCCCTGCACCTGGATGACTACAGCAGCATCCCCTTAGGTCAGAAATCGGACCATGTTCGCTTCATGCAGCAAAGAGCTTGTCTGCGTGCGACGGACAACGACATTGTCGCTCTATTAGATCACGTTCCGCCCGATTATATCGACTATTTTCACGCGTCGACCGGAATGTCGTTGAGCTGGCTAACGCCGAAAGGCGATTCGATCCCAACCGGTTTGGCGCAGGCTTGTTGGTTGGATCGGAACGTGCGGCGGCAGTTGCGGCACGAGATCCGACATGAAGGTCTCAGGTTTATACACCCTCACATTAGCAACGTCGCGGTGTGGGAACTAGCGGATTTGCTGAGGCGTTCGACGCGTTATGAAGTATTCGTCGTCGGCCCGCCACCTGGTGTAGCCGAGTTGGCAAATGACAAGGTGGCGTTCGCTCGCATCGTTCATGATCTGCTGGGAGAACGCTACATTCCCCGAACTGAAAGCGCCTGCAATCTTGGCAGGCTCAGTCAGCTGGTCCACGACCTAATGCCTGCTAGCCGCTACATAGGAATAAAAGTCCCAAACAGCGTTGGAGGCCGAGGAAACATGGTCGTCGACACTCGCAACCTCCACGGACTTACCCTCGCTCAGATTCGTTTGCGCCTGAAGGGAATGCTGAGTGCGCTGGCGGTTCCGTCGCATTCAAGATTGCTCGTTGATGTATGGGAATCGCATGTGTCACTCGCGGGCTCGACGCAACTCTGGATTCCGCCGCTTGCTACTGGCGAGCCACGAATCGAGGGCGTTTTTGAGCAGCTGATTGCCAACCAAGTTGGACACTTTCAAGGCTGCCAACCAGTTGGATTGCCACTAGAAATCGAAACTGAAACTGTGGATGCTTCCTATACAATTGCTCTGCTTCTGCAACATCTCGGGTACATTGGACGGTGTTCGTTCGATTTTATTTTGGTCGGTGATTCAGTCGGCTCAGGCCATTTGGAATTCATCGAGTGTAATGGTCGGTGGGGCGGAACGTCGGCTCCAATGACGCTTACCAATCACCTGTTTGGCAGCTACCTAAAAAAGCCATTTTTGAGCCGAGTGTTTGCGATGCCAAATCATCCGCTGACGTTTGCGGACGTGCGTCGCGAGCTCCACGATATTTTGTACAACTACGCAACGAACGTAGGGTGGGCTCTGTTGTACAATCCAGACCGACTCCAACACCGCGAGATTAATGCAATCGTCTGGGGCAATTCTCTTGCCGAAGTTGATGTCCGAAAAAGAGAGCTGGAGGCAAGACTGGCGGCGTGTCATCCAGCAATACGATCGACGACCGTCTGACAGCCACACCTTAATCCGTCGTTAGCTGAAGTACGCCACATGACGCAACTCCCGTGCGAATTCGCACTGTCAAGATCATCTGAGGTCAGTCTCCGCACTGTATTCGTTTCGATAGACTTGGATACGTTTGCGATCACTCGCGACTGTGGAACTTGCGGCACGTCTGATCAATCGGCATGGCAATTGCCCATTTAGAACGGAGTCTATCTGGCAAACGGGAGTCGATCATGAATTTGCCCGAATATTTGTCGCGACATAACGTCCGATTCGAACGTATCGAACATAGCCCGTCATATTCTGCGCACGCAATGGCTGCGGCGTTGCACGTTTCGGGCGAAGACGTGGCCAAGACCGTAGCTCTGGTTGTTGAACGTGAGCACGGTGAAAATCGGCAAGCATTCGTTGTTGCGGTCGTCCCGGCAACCATGGACGTCAATCTAGAATCAATTCGCCGAATTCTACGGGCAGCTCAAGTCGATCTTGCCACCGAGGAAGCAATACAAGCTCGGTTTCCCGATTGTGAACTAGGGGCAGTCCCGGCATTCGGATCTGCCTACGGTATGCAAACAATTGTCGATATCTCTGTCGCTCAGAAGCAAACGATTTTGTTTGAGGGAGGTACTCATTGCGAGTCGATTCGCATGCAGTACGAGGACTTCGAAAACCTTGAAACCCCAATCGTCGCGCCAATCGCAACTCGCCAGCCTGAA
This sequence comes from Planctomycetales bacterium, assembly GCA_020426925.1. GTDB lineage: Bacteria > Planctomycetota > Planctomycetia > Pirellulales > Pirellulaceae > JAGQPC01. The sequence goes on from JAGQPC010000888.1 coordinate 5,152, forward strand.
AGTGGCGGGCACTCGCACGAGACTAGCGAGCCTACAAGTGAGTCTGAGCTGGTCCGAGAGTTTTTGGTTGACCATCAGAGGATGTCGCAGTTGCTTGTGGATGTGATTTCACAATTGGAAAACAGAGACCTTGAACATGCTCGCGACGTTGGCAGGCAGCTGGACGGAGTGGCGGGAGCTCATATTCGCTTCGAGGAAAAAGATCTTTACCCCAGAATTAGCGCGCACACAGCGGACTCCGATTACACCGATGAACTGTATGCCGAGCATCGAGAGGCGGCGACTGCCCTGAAATTGTTGATCGACGAACCAAACCCTTCGGAAGAAAGTATCAAAACTATTTTGAGTGGGCTAAAAACCGGTTTGCGCCACGCAGAACACTGCGGTTCCCTGGTGAGCGTTCTCGACCAATTGCCGGCCGCGGAACAAGAAACGTCACTTAGATTTCTACAAGAGTGCCGGCGCGAAAAAGGGCGATGGACGGACACCGTGCAGTAGGAAGAATTCGTATCATGTGTCGCTTGTACGCATTTCGCTCGAACGAACCGACGAAGGTTGAATGCTCGTTGGTACATGCGCAAAACGCTTTGTTAGCGCAAAGCCGAAGTGACAGTATCGGTCGTCGGCACGCTGACGGATGGGGCATCGTCTGTTACAAGGACGGAGAACCGACTGTCAATCGTCGGGCAAACGCAGCGTTCGAGGATGCCCATTTCAACGAAACTGCGGAACGAGTCTACTCGACGGCGGTTGTTGCGCACGTTCGACTGAGCACGGTTGGAGTCAACTCGCCATCCAACACACATCCATTTACGTTCGATCGTTGGACATTCGCTCACAACGGAACCATTCCTTCGTTCTGCGATGTCGAGAAGCAACTCAACAAACGAATCGATGCTCATCTTTTAGATTCAAGGTTTGGCACAACGGATAGCGAGCTCTATTTTCTTTGGCTGCTGCACTGCCTGAACAGAAATGGCCTTTTGCACGACGCCGAGCAATCACCCTCCGAGAGCGCACAGGTCATCGCCGAAGCCATTCTGGAGCTTGTCAAGTTGTGCCGCGACATTGATCCCGACACAACCGAAAAGCTGAACTTCGTCCTGACCAACGGAAGCATTTTGTTTGCGTGCAGATGGAACAACACGTTGTTTGAAATTTTCCGTGATGGAATTTACGACTGCGAAATCTGTGGTATACCGCACGTCCAGCATGATTCAAGCGTCAACTATCAGGCCATTGCGATCGCTTCCGAGCCGATCACACACGAGCCGTGGACGGCCATGCGAAATCATACTTTGCTCTGCGTAACAAAAGATTTGGCTCGATTCGATCGACCGATTGAGGCAAGTTTCACGGCGAAGGAGTGAACCATGATCAAGCGAGTACTAGTGGGTATTGGCGACCAGCGTTACACAGTGTCGGCCACCAAACATGCGATCGATGTTGCATGCCACTCGAACGCAAAGCTCACGGCTATGTCCGTACTAGATAGCACAAAAATTCAAAGCAAACGCGCGGCTCCGATCTCGTTGGGTGCGGCTGGCAGCGCCCGCCGAAACGAAATACTGCACGAAACGGAAGAAGTTGTACGCGAGTCGTCGGACGTTTTTGTACAAGTCTGCGAATCGCTCAACTTCGAATGTGATGTGGTCAACTGCTCTGGCGATCCTCTGCAAGAGTTCATCGACCACTCTCGATACTACGACTTCTTTGTGTTTGGATTGCACGGGCTGTTTGATCACGGTGTTCTCGACGATCCTCCAGATATTCTTGTCAAGCTGATCTCGTCGGGCGTCTATCCGATTTTAGCTGTCCCCGATTTCTACAAGCCGATTGAGCGAGTCGTCATCGCATACAGTGGATCGATGGAGTCGTCGCGAACGCTGCGCTCGTTTGTGCAGCACAAGCATCTTTGGCCTCTAACCGACATCAGAATCGTCAAGTTTGGGAAGGATTCTTCGCAGGGTTACGCGGATCTCATCCAGGCTCGCAACTACCTCAGCGATCACGGATGCGAATGCAGCATTCACTTTGTCGAAGACTCGAGCTTTGACGTTTCGGAGTTCGCGGCAAAATGGAACGCCGATTTGATCGTCATGGGTAACAGCGCGAAAAACTTGCTGCGTCGTAGAATTTTTGGCGAGACAGCGCTTAAGACAATCCGTCAAGCGAGAATCCCGTTGTTCTTGGCCCAGTAGTAGTCTCAAGTCAACGCATCAATTGCGTTTCCGGTCCGACTTGCCCAAATCCTTTTTGCGATCCATCGCGAGCTTCTGCATATCGACAACGGTGTCCGATTCGTCGACGATTTCAGTCCCGATCAATGATTCCAGAACATCTTCAAGCGTGACGATTCCGACAACGTCACCTTTTGCATCGACCACTCCAAAAAGATGTATCCGCCGCACCAAGAATGCTCGAAGTAGCTTGTGCCCCGGAGCAGTGTCGCTGACAAAGTGTAACGGCTTCGCCAGCGAATTCAGTGATTGAGAAAAATGATCTCGCGCAATAGCAGCCAGCACATCGCGACTCAACACAAATCCAGTCCACACGTTTTCCATTTCCGGAGCGTGGATGGGAATTCGTGAAAACGTCCACTCGAAAGGCCGCTTGGCCAGTTCACCAAGAGTCAGGTTGTTAGGCAATTTTGTGACGACAGACTTCGGCGTCATGATCTCTCGCGCCACAACTTTGTCCAGGTCGAGCACGTTTCGAACAAGCTCGGCCTCGTAGCGCATGATGCTGCCTTCTTCGGCGCTGATCTCCGCCATTGTCTGTACTTCAGCTTCCGGCGCCGTCGCCGATGGCACACTCGGTTTGACCAACATCGCCGCTCGCTCGATCAGGAACACTAGCGGATACAAACTGAGAACTGCGAAAGACAGCGGTCGTGCGACCGCTCTGGCAATCGTCCGGTTGTATGCAACGCCGATGGTTTTAGGAAGGATCTCGGAAAACACAAGCGCCGCGATCGTAAAAGCGGCAGAGAACAACCATAACTTGTCCGGCCCAAAAACTTCGCTCGCTTGTGCGCCGGCGATAGAAGCACCTGCCGCGGCCACCACCGTATTGATGATCAGAATCGCGGAAATTGGCCGCTCCATGTTCTGCTTGAATCTGCTCAAGATTTGCGCTGCGTAATTGTCTACCTTTGCCAAATGTCTGACGTACGGTGCGCGCACGGCATAGATGGCTGCCTCGGCCAGTGAACAAACAGCCCACACCAACAGCACGGTCGCGACAGATAGAATCAGAAAGGCCATCGCTAATTCCTTCGACGAACTAAACCTCGTCGACGCATTAGTCCACATCGACTGACCGAATAGCTTGCACCACAGACGTGATCGGAGAAAGCCACCCGCACATCGCTGGACACGATTCGACGTTACGGATAAAACGCCGGAGGCACTTGCTCGTCCTGCAAATCAGAAATGCCACTGTCGTCTCGCGGCAAGGGGCGATCGTCGAAATCGTCTCGAACTTCTGGCGATGGTACGGCATAGCCCACTCGGCTGGCGGATCGCAGATCGTTCGCTCGCCCCAAAAGCTCTTCCCGAGTGCTTACTTGCTGTGGCGACAAATCGAAATCAAGAATCCGCTCGTCTCGCAGTTCGCCAGGATACAGATTTTCGGAAATGAAATCGAGCGGCGGAATTTGGTACCAAGGCGGTTTGACTTTTTGCATGACGGTTTCCGTTTCAAAGCCGTCACGCGCCAGTCGAATCTTACGCGTGCCGTAGTAGGTGAACGATGTCGATACAGGCGTCTTGCCAATCTCCTGATCGTCAATGTATACCAGTGCGCCTGGAGGATTGCTGCGAACAGTCATGCGTCGTCGCACGCATCCGCAGACGCAGGGCATGGCGACGAAAAAAATGACCAGAATTCGGAATCTCATTGGCAGCAAGCCTACTATCGATTTTGTTTCGCGGCGGGAGTCTATCAACCGATATACGAGTGGTCTAGGCAAATGTTCCCGACTGGCAGGTTCTTTGCTCATTTGCCTGGCAGATTGGGTGTCGTGTCCTGGAGTGAAAAGCTAGAATTGACGGCACTATTAACGCAAGCAGGTCAGAAGAGCAGCGAATAGTCAACGGAGTGCGTGGTCACTTAGCAAGACCTGTGACCGTTACGCATCCGGTTTTTCCATGATCGGGAGCCTCCGTTCTGTCTTGGTTTCAATTCCACATCCATCTTCACGACGCATGCCTACCAACGCTACCAATTGGGACAACTGCCTAGAAGTGGCGTCGATTACAGATGTCGGCATGCGGCGAAGCAACAACCAAGATTCCCACGTCGTCCTGCTAGCGGCGGACAACAGCGCATGGGAATCTCGAGGCCACATGTTCGTTGTGGCTGATGGAATGGGTGCTCACGCTGCCGGCGAGTTGGCAAGCCGCTTGGCTGCCGATGGAATCACCCACCACTACTACAAGTATCCGCAGCTGTCTCCACCAGAAGCGATCGCTCGGGCCATTAGAGACACCAACGATGAGATCCATCGTCGCGGCGAGGCGAACTCTGAATTCCATAACATGGGGACGACTTGCAGTTGCCTGCTATTACTTCCCCAAGGCGCACTTGCTGCACACGTTGGTGATAGCCGAGTGTATCGTGCTCGAGGGAATCGGTTGCAGCAGCTGACATTCGATCACAGTCTCGTCTGGGAAATGCGTGCCGCCGGACAGATCAAAGGCAGTGGCTCTGGAATTCCTCGCAACGTAATCACTCGGTCGCTCGGACCGAATGCGATCGTGAAGCCCGACGTGGAGGGACCATTCCGAGTCCAAGTCGGCGACCGGTTCCTCGTCTGCAGCGATGGATTGATGGCTCGAGTTGAAGATGAAGAAATCGGACTCGTTCTCGCTGTGCTTCCGACTGAGGAAGCAGCCCAATTCCTGGTCGACTTGACGAACGTTCGTGGAGGACCAGACAACAGCACGCTCATCGTAACCCATGTGACCGCTGAACTCGGCGACAAAGGAAAGCGTTTCGCACCGCTTGTGGTCGGCGGCGAAATGAAGCCGGAAACACGAATTCACCCTGCGTTGTGGTTTATCTTTTCGGCGTCTCTGTTAGTCGCAGTCGGCTTGTTACTGACCGATCTGACATTGTTTGGCGCAATTGCGGGCACAATCGCAGCACTGACAGCCAGCGTGATTGCGTTTCAAAGTACCAACAAAAAAGATGCGGACGGCGGCATCGCACTCAGTGAGGGACGACGTCTTGGTCAAGCTCCGTACTTGGACATCGACTGCTCGCCAAAACAAGCGACCGTAACGGCGCTTGTCGAATCGGTGAAGTCGCAGGTTGCCATGGGAACTGACATTGCCCCGGGAACTCGCTGGGATCGAGTAAAAACGTGTTTAGACGAAGCCCTCGAAAAATCGAAGTCGGGCGAGTTCGTTGAATCATTCCAGCTGACGCATGTCGCGCTTCGGATCATGCTGAACAAGAGCTGAGCGTTGTGAGTATTGAAGTTTTTGGGCGTTTGTCGGGCCGATTTGACTTGATGGGCAAGCTATGTTGGACAAGCGGCGCTCGGTTGTCAGCATGGCCGATCAAAGCGTATAGTAACGAGCTTGAATAACTCGTCTAATCCCTACAGTTCGTCACTTGTAAAAGCAGGAGTCGTAGCGTGGCATCAGGTAAATATCTTTTCACCAGCGAATCGGTCAGCATGGGCCATCCCGACAAACTTGCCGATCAGATTTCGGATGGAATTCTGGATGCTATTTTCGCGCAAGACAAAAACAGCCGAGTAGCGTGCGAAACGATGGTCACGACAGGCATAGCTATCGTGGCAGGCGAAATCTCGACCAATGCCGTCGTCGATTATCAAGACGTCATTCGCAAAGTCATTCGAGACGTTGGCTACACCGACGACGAAATGGGGATTTGCGCCGACACGTGTGCCGTCATGGTTTCCATCGACAAGCAAAGTCCTGACATCGCTCAAGGCGTCGACGACAACGCAGCTTCGGGCAAAGAAATCGGAGCTGGCGACCAAGGCCTGATGTTTGGCTATGCCTGCAACGACACTCCCGAACTGATGCCGATGCCGATCGCGCTGTCGCATCGAATTCTGAATCGTCTGACAGAGGCTCGTCAATCGAAAGAGGTTGACTGGCTGCGTCCTGATAACAAAAGTCAGGTTACAGTCGAGTACGATGGCAACAAGCCAGTTCGCATCGACACGGTTGTCGTTTCGACTCAACACAGTGAAGACGTAACACAAGAAGAGATTCGCGATTTCGTCATCAACAAAATCATCAAACCGTGCTTGCCGGAAGAACTGGTCACTGGCGACATCACGTATCACATAAATCCAACCGGCCGCTTTGTCGTTGGTGGACCTCATGGAGACTGCGGTCTCACCGGTCGAAAAATCATCGTCGACACGTACGGTGGTTGGGGACGCCACGGTGGCGGAGCTTTCAGCGGCAAAGATCCAACAAAGGTCGACCGTAGTGCAGCATATATGGCTCGACACGTCGCAAAAAACATCGTCGCCGCTGGACTCGCCGATCGTTGCGAAGTCCAGCTCGCCTACGCGATTGGCGTTACCGAGCCGGTTAGCGTTTATGTCGACACCGAGGGTACGGGTAAAGTTGACGACGCAAAGATTTGTGAAGTCGTTCGCGAGTTCTTTCCTCTATCGCCTGGCGGCATCATCGATTATCTGGACTTGCGTCGGCCGATATATCAAAAAACGGCATGGGGCGGTCACTTTGGCCGAGACGGATTTAGCTGGGAAGACACTTCAAAAGCAGCCGAACTAGCCGCCGCCGTCAATAAGTAGCGACGAGTCGCAACGCATCAACCATCTAATCGCGGTGTCAGAAACTGGCACCGCTTTTTTCGTGGGCACTGCTGATCGTGAGTCATATCTGCAAGTTTGTTTGTGCTTTGCTGCATCGGGCATCTCTTGGGTATTCCGAGAGCGGCCGGTTGTATTTCAATCCTTATTGACGCGATTCAAAAACACTTTTACTTCGCCGTTGTTAATGGCAACCGCGATGTCGTGGCTTCCATCGCCGTCCAGGTCGATGGTGCTTGCTGTGCGGGCGTCGTCCGGAACGACGATACCGCTCTCGGATGGCCAGACCTCGCGGAACGTTCCGTCGCCGTTGCCGAGTAGCAGCACGCCCAAACCTCCAGACATGCGACCTGTTTCGCGCTGCGGTCCGTAAAAGTTCTGCGAGACGTAGAGGTCGGGGTTGCCGTCTGAATCCGCATGTAAAAAAGTGATGCCAAAACACGGTGCAACTTGCGCAAGCCTCGGCAGCGGGACGAATTCAAATCGACTCTTGCCCTCGTTGAGCAGAATGCCGCTTGCCAGTTCATTGGCCTCGAGCCTGATTGAGTTCTCCAGTTTTGGTTCGGTGTAAATGTCGGCTAAGTCGGCTGTCGCGAAATCGTGGAACGTCGTGAATTTCTCGGCGATGAACGGCATGGCACCGCTGGAACAGCTGCGGCCGCGATTTGGCACGATCGAGTCTCCGTCTGGATGAGCTTCGACGACGTGCATGACTCCATTGCCGTCGAAGTCGCCGTAATACAGCATCTGAGGCCGCTCGATTGTCACGTGATACTTTGTGTTCAAGCCAAAATTGCCGACTGCAAAATCGATATCGCCATCGTTGTCGACAT
>JAGQPC010000889.1 GCA_020426925.1 Planctomycetales bacterium
AACGACGAATCCTGCCGCGTGATCATCATGAGCAACGCAGGCAGCACGGGGCTCAATCTTCAAGCGGCCAACACCGTGATCAACGTTGACCTGCCATGGAATCCTGCCGTGCTTGAGCAGCGTATCGCGCGGGCTCATCGCATGGGACAACAACAGCCGGTGCAGGTTTACCTGTTGGTCACCGAAGACACGATTGAGGAGAGGTTGCTTGGGACGCTTTCTGCCAAACACGATCTCGCTATGGCTGCTCTGGATGTCAATTCGGACGTTTCCGAAGTCGAGCTGAGGAGCGGCATGGATGAATTGAAGCGTCGGCTCGAACAATTGATCGGCACGCCGCGGCCAACTCCCGTCGACGAATCACAGCGTCAAAAAGTCGACGCCGAAGCGGAAGCACTTACTGCTCGCCGCAACAAAGTTGCTGCCGCGGGCGGAGAACTTCTTGGAGCCGCACTGTCGCTTGTCGGAGAACTGATCGACAATGGCAACACTCCAAACGACGAAACCGTAACGCAAGTGCGAGCTGGTTTGGAGGAATGCGTTGAACGTGATGACGAAGGCCGCATGCAGCTGAGGCTGACACTGCAAAACGACGATGCATTGAATGGGCTTGCTACGACACTCGCCAAATTGTTGGTTGCCAAGTGATCTGACGGGATGAAGAAACTGACGGTGGAAGTTCGCCGCATCGTGTGCCACTTGAATATGTGAGCAGTGCCGCCCGGAAGTTTTTGTAAAGCGCCGGCGGCCCAAGTTTCCTTGGAGACAACCAGCTCTAGGGATTGAGCTGCTGAACCGCCGGCATATTCGCAATTGTACGCGAGTTTTTCTATTGTCTTTGAACCACGATCGCCGAGATGAAAATCAGTCGTCACCGAGCAGCGCATTACTTGTGTCGCCGGCCAACGGAATCGTCACGATAAATGTTGTTCCTTGAGGTGAATTGCTTTCGACTTTGATTTGGCCATCAAATAGACTGACCAAATGCCGGACAATGGATAAGCCCAGTCCTGTTCCACCGGTACGCCGTGAACGTGCTTTGTCGACTCGGTAAAATCGCTCGAAAATTCGACTGCGATGCTCGACAGGAATTCCAACGCCCGTATCGGCTACTTCGAGCACGGCCATCGATTGGTTCGCACTGCACGACACAGTTATTTCTCCGCCTTCGGGCGTGTAACGAACTGCGTTGTCCAGGAGATGATCGAGTATTTGAACGATGGATTCTTCGTTCGCATCAACGACCACCGCGTCCTCTGCAATATCAGCTTTGACACGGATGTCTTTGTCGGCAGCAGTTTTCTCAAAGTGAGCAATCCGGTCGTCGATTACTTCGTTTAGCGAAATCCGGTGGATTTCGAAACTCGTCTTAGGCGATTCGGCTCGTGTCAGAGCAATAACATCCGCAACCAATTGCTGAAGGTTGGCAGCTTGCTCCTCGATTTGCTTCACGAATCGATCACGGTTTGCAACATCTTCAATTGCGCCGTTCCTCAGAGTCTCGGCATACAGCCTGATGTTCGTGATTGGAGTATTGAATTCATGGGAGACGTTGGCAACGAATTCCCGACGAACTCCATCAAGCCGACGTAATTCCGTAATGTCTCGCGATACAACCACGATTCCGTTTGGCGGATTACCTGGTATCGGCGACGCGGTAACCTCAAAAGTGAGTTTTGAGTCAGGAACCGTGAATTCAGTCGCTTGAGAGGTCTTGGTGCTCCTTGCATCATCGACAGACGCTTTCAATTCGGCCTGGCGGACTGTTAAGAACAACTCTTGCCCTTTAGCAAGCTTCGGCGAGAATCCAAACTGTTCTCCAGCCATGGGATTAGCGAATGAGATTTTCCCATCGCCATCTAGGGCAATGATCCCTTCACCAATTGCATCGAGAATCATCGTGATTCGCTCCTGGCTGAGGCGGAGCTGCGACACCTGATTGCGCAGTTGTTGGCTCATGTCGTTGAAGGCAACGCCGAGTTGGCCTAGCTCATCCCTGCGATCAAGATGGACATGCGTGTCGTAGTCTCCTTCGCTGATTGCATCACCCGCGCGACGCAAAGCGTCAACTGGACTAATCAACTGCGTCACAACCCAATAGGTTATGGCAACCACGCTAACGGTCACGAGGAAGAAGATCGTGAAGACAAGTCTCTGAACGTGTTGGATTTGGTCGCGGATGAACGACATTGGACTCGCTGTCCGTACGAGACCTACCGCCTGACCGGCGTTGTCAACGCGAATAGCAGAATACAGCATAGGTAAGTCCAGCGTTGGGCTTTGCCGCTTTGACACTCCTGCGCCGCTTTCAACAGCCTGCGCGAGCTCGCTTCGATTCTTGTGGTTCCCCATCTCCAGGACTGCTGCCAGACTGTCCTGTTCTGAGTCGGCTCGAACTTTGCCATCAAGATCCACGATTGTGATTCGAGTTCCGGTTTCTTGCCCAAGCTGTCGAATCTTCTGCTGCAGTTCGTTAGAAACTGGAACATTAAACTGGTCAGCAATTTGGCTGCGAACGACGATTGCCGTTTCACGCAGTCTCGTCGCAACCTGATCAACGATTACCTTTTCGTGCCAGTTTGACACAAGGATGACAATCGCGATCGCTGAAAGCAGATAGATGCCAGCGTATGCGACAAACAGCTTCCAAAATAATCGAGATTTCCACATGCGTCCTGCGCTCCAATCGAGGCTATTTTTCGCCCGTGATGGCCTCAGCAATATTGCTAATGTGGTCACGGACTCTCATATACGCATTGAGAGCCGCCAAAACAGCCACTGTCAACTGGGGCGTGATTTCACCGCCGGAAATGTCCTGTAGGTGTTGCCGTCTGAGTTGTTTGACCTGCGCTTTAATTCGTTGCGAAGTTGCGTCAGTTTCCACGACGATGTTCCGATTGTCATTGAGCAGTGCTTGGTTGACACGCGCCAGATAATCCGCGACTTGCTGATTTAATTTTGCCAATCCTGCTCGTTGCTCTGCAGAAAATCGATGATCGTCACGCCGTAACTTTCGGTCAAAGGTATCAAGATTAGCGATATAGTCACTAACGGACTCGTATTCATCCGCCATCCTAAGCTGGCGGCGACCTTCATCCGCAATCGAATGAGGAACGTTGGTCGACAGCAAGTTCGTTACAAACGCGACAACTTCGTCATGTACGGTGTCAAGCTCTTTCTCTGTTCGTTGCAAGTTGTCACCCATGGAGCGGTCAGGATCGTCTTCCTTGAGCAATGTGTCGAGCCAACCCAACATCTCCGCGCAACTTTCGCCCATTCGCTCAAGTTCCCTGCGGGATTGCTCGATCGCCAATGTTGGAGTTTCGAGGATTCTGATGTCGAGGTCTGTCAGTTGTCGCTTTTCGACCGTCTTCTTTGGCGGGACTAGCCATGTAAGAAAGCGGGCAAAGGCAGGCACGAAAGGAAGGAAAAGAATCGTATTCGCGACGTTGAAAATGGTATGTGTCGCGGCGATTGCTGGCGTTGTGTTCGGGAAAGTCGATTTTCCATCTGCTGTAATTACCATTTGCGCCACATCAACATTAACTACGGACTGCACGATACCGATGTACCATCCGAAAATTGCCGTAATCCAAAGTACTCCCAGTATGTTGAAGATCGCGTGAAAGTATGCCGCGCGCTTGGCTCCAGTCGTAGCGCCAAGTGATGCCAGGATCGCTGTGATGGTTGTCCCGATGTTTTCACCCAACACCAAAGCAGCCGCCGTTTCGTAAGAAATGATGCCTTGGAACGCCAGCGAGATCGTAATGCCCAGAGTCGCCGACGACGACTGAACCAACATCGTGAGAATGCATCCGGCCAAGGCGCATTGCAAAACTCCGAAGTAATTGTCCGCTTGGAATCGCTGGAACCACACTTCGAAATCGGGGGTTTCCTTGATGATGGCACATGCGTCCTTCATTAGCTCGAGCCCGAAGAACACCATTCCAATACCAAGGAACACCATCGAAAGATAACGCCAGCGGTCACCTTTTGAGAACAGATAGCCAAACGCACCAAATCCCAATAGAGGAAGTCCGTACTTGCCGATCTTTAGCACCAGGATCCAACCGGTGATCGTTGTCCCAATATTGGCACCAAGAATCACTCCGATCGCTTGGCTCAGTTCCATCAATCCACTGTTAACGAATCCAACCACCATGACTGTCGTGATCGAACTTGACTGAACGAGACACGTAACAATCACCCCGACCGTCGTGGCCAAGAAGCGATTCGTCGTGACGGAATTGATCAGTTTCCGCAGGCTACTCCCAGCAACTGTCTGCATTCCTTCAGACATGTTTTTCATGCCGAGTAAGAAGATGCCTAATCCGCCGACCAGTTCGAATGTAAGCTTGATAAGTGCTGAACCATCCACGACAGACTCCAACGTTGAGAGTGAAGGTTTGAAGAATTTTTTGTGAATTTATGGAGAAAATAGAACCTATAGAAGCAGTCATGTCCAGAATGAGAGTTCAGGAGGAAAAATCTGCAAACTTATTTGCGAAGAAAAGGCAATCAGCGTTACGTGCTAAAAGTGCGAGGATGAGATGCGGAATGCAGGCGCATACCAGATTCCGCCTAAAGGCGGGACTACAAAC
>JAGQPC010000890.1 GCA_020426925.1 Planctomycetales bacterium
GCAGCGGGACTCGGTGCAAAAGTCGCTTTGATAGAACGTGATCTGCTGGGCGGCGATTGTCTGAATGTTGGCTGCGTGCCATCGAAGGCGTTGGTCAGTGCAGCGCGAGTTGCAGCTGCTGCGCGCAATTCGACTGCATTCGGCATTAATGTCGACAACGTAACCGTGGATTTCCCGGCCGTGATGGAACGAATGAGGCGGCTGCGCGCTGGCATGTCGCATCATGATTCCGCGACAAGATTCCAAGAACTGGGAGTCGACGTTTATGTCGGCGGCGGAAATTTCGTTGGGAACGATGCAATCGAAGTCGGGGGCCAACTGCTCAAATTCAAACGAGCGGTCGTGTGCACCGGAGCCAGAGCTGCCACTTTGCCAATTCCAGGTTTGGACGAAGTTGACTATCTGACAAACGAGAGCCTATTCTCGCTAACCGAACTGCCGCGGCGGTTGTTAGTTATAGGCGGCGGACCGATCGGCTGCGAGATGGCGCAAAGTTTTGCTCGCTTCGGTTCCTCGGTTGTGCAGATCGAGCAAGCGGATCACATACTCTCACGCGAAGATGCTGATGCGGCGGTGATCGTTCAGCGAGCTATGGAACGCGACGGCGTACAGTTTGTGCTCAACGCCAAAGTCGTTCACATCGCGGAGCGAAACGCTGAAAAAGTTGTCACAGTTGAGCACAACGAATCAGAAGTACAGCTCGTCGGTGATCAAATCTTAATTGGCATTGGCCGGACTCCAAACGTTGACGGATTTGGGCTCGACGCTGTTGGTGTGGAGTTCGACGAGAAACGAGGCATTCGAGTCAACGACCAATTGCAAACGACGAATCCGCGAATCTACGCAGCAGGCGATGTGTGCTCGCAGTTTAAGTTCACACATGCGGCCGACTTCATGGCTCGACTCGTCATCCAAAACACGCTCTTCAAAGGCAGGGGCAAGGCAAGTTCGCTGACGATTCCGTGGGCGACGTACACATCGCCGGAACTAGCGCGTGTTGGTTTGCATGCCAACGACGCTACCGAGCGAGGTATCGAAACGGACACATTCACGCAGCCGATGAGCGGTGTCGACCGAGCGATCTTGGAAGGTGAAGACGATGGATTTGTCCGAATTCACGTCAAGAAGAACACCGACAAAATCGTCGGAGCCACGATCGTCGCAACCAATGCCGGTGACTTGATAGGTGAGATTTCACTTGCGATGACCAGCGGCATAGGATTGAAGCGTATCGCCAACTCGATCCATCCCTACCCGACGCAAGCCGAGGCGATTCGTAAAGTTGGCGATTTGTACAATCGAACTCGATTGACGCCGCTTGTGAAAAAGATCTTTCATCGCTGGCTAAGTTGGACACGTTGATGGTCTAGCGCGGCGCCGTATGGATCAGTTCGTTCAGCGAGTAATACGCTTCCGCGGGGAAAAACAGTTCGCCATCTGTCGCAAGTGAACTAATGTGAAAATCGTAAACGTACCCTGTTCGAAGTTCAGATAGGTAAAGTCGAACTAAGTTCGCATCCTTAGTGTTGACCACTTCAATGCGTTCGATGTTCTCACGTCGACGGTCGCGGTCGTCTCCGCCGTACGCAGGTGTCGAAACTCGAGTTGCGGATGACAGCCCGTAGTTGTTGGGATCTTGAGCCTTTGCCGGATCGATCGGTTTTGTAAACTCGATTTCGAACCCTCGTTCGATCGCACGGATTTCGGCAATCCCACATGGCAACTGTTTTGCGTTGTACGTTAAACGGACGATTTCGCCCGTGTTGTTTCCCGCTCCCCAGCCGCTGTCTCGCATTTCGCCAATGTAGAGTTCGCCACGTGGCGACACGGCGCATGCGACGGGACCAAGCAATGGATTGTCTTCGCCAGGATTCGTGTATGAAAACGGATAAACAGCACCTTGGAACGTGTCGCCCACGCACTGCACGCTCATGCGTACCAGTCGCCGCGTATCGTATTCACAGCCAACAATATGTCCTTCAAACGGCCCGAACGCCGATTCGCGTTTGTTGGATGGCTCGCTGACGGGCGTGTCTAAAAAGCAGATTCCGTTGACGCTGCGTGTCCAAGGATGCGGTATGTTGATCGATGGATTGGCCAGCGGCGGATTGACTACGCTGCCATTTTCCAGCTTGTTGATGAATCCAAATCGCAAACCGGGCCGTACGTGGTTGAGTTCGTTATAAGGATTGAAGTTACCCTGATTATCGCTGACATACAGATCGCCTGATCGAGATTGAGCGATCCCGATCGCAAACCTGTGGCCACCGCTGAGTTCTGAAATTGAATATAAGTGAGGGTTGTCATCACTTGGAGCTCTTGGAGTGATCCTGACAACTTTGCCTCGAAGTCGAGCAGCTGCTTCAGAGCGATCATCTTGTTGGCACGCGATTGAAGCAAAATAATCACCGGAGTCCGTAGGTAGACCGACCGCCCAATCGTGATAGTCAGCTGTGTGCCCCCATCCTGACGCGATGGTTTGAGTGACGTCGGCTTGACCGTCGTTGTCCTGATCGAACAATCGCAAGAGGCCAGTCTTATTGATGACGTCGATGTAGTCATCGTGCGCGACGACTCCGAATGGAGCGGCAAGTTCATCGCTGAACACGGAAGAAGTGTCTTCTACACCGTCACCGTCCGTGTCGACGATGGTCCACACTCGTCCTTTTAGCGACGTAACAAACATCGTTCCGTCGGATCGCCATGCGAATCCCGTCGGCATGGCTTCGTGGTCGTTCGGAAGTCGAATCGCGTCGAATCCTGGCACAGGGTTGATGTCCGCGGACGGCGACTTCCCAATCACTGAGGCCAAAGAAGGAAACGTGTCGGCGTTGATCTCCGTGGAATACACGACGTCTGCTTTGATTGTTGAATGTCCGCTGTGCAGCAAGACAGCTCCGTCTTGATGTGCGCTGCCACGAGTTCCATCGCGTCCCGTCACAACGGCTTTTGCCTCGATGCCGGCTTTGGACGTCCATGAGATTGTATTGCTGCTTGTCGTTGTCTTCATCGTCGAGTCAACGATTCGCAGATGCAACGATGCATTTTCTGGTAGTTTCGTCACTTCGACAGACCGCACGATTCCTTTCTCGATTTGCTTGAATTCTTCTGACACCCAAACGTATACCGTTTGGCCGTTGAGTGGAAATCGAAGCACTCTTTTCAGAAAAAGCCCGTTCGGTTTGTGAATCCACTGATGCGGCTCCGAAGTGAATTGGCCAACCCGCTGAGGATCAACCATTTCGCTTCCAATGACTAATTGGAAATCGGAAGCACCGTCGCGTTCATTTCCGAGCAGCTGTTGACCTGCCCATTCCCAAAACCACGTTTTGCCTTTTGTCCGTTGCCGAGCAACATCGCCAACGCTCCAATCGAGTAACTTCCCATCGTCGAGATCGACCAAAACGTTGTTGCGATTTGGCAGTCCGATTGCAAAAGGCTTAATCAAAACGTCGTCGTTGTATCGCATCACGTCGGTCAGTACGTGTGCGCGACTCGATCCGTCACCTGTGTGGCGAACGACTCGCAGCGCGTTTGGTTGCGGAGGACTAAAGTCCGCTGTATTGAGCACATGCCACGTCGCATCGATCTGATGAGCTAGATTGTCGTGCAAGACACCGTGAACAGGCCGCTGGACAGACGGCATCTCGACTCGAGCAACGATGTTCGCCGGATTCTTCAGCCACCTGCGAAACCACTGCTGGCGAACTCGATTTCCAACCATGGACAAGTCGGGGCCCAACAGGTGAACAGGAGCCTCATTTGGCTGCGTATTTCCAATCGCATGACAACTGGTGCAGCCGAAACCGTCGGACGTGACTAGTCGACTGCCCGCCACCGTTTGTTCTGCCGCAGTCGGACTGTCGGCGCGCTGATCGGAAAGCGGCTTGGCCGGCACGCGATCCTCTCTGACAAAGAACGCTTCGATGGCGTCCAGCTCGGGACCTGACAAGTTGAACTTCGGCATCTGCACTTTTTTCCACGGACGCCGAGCCCGATGAGATTGCTCGATGACACTGCGAATCGCTTGATCATTTAGCTTGTCACCGACACTATTCAGCGACGGAGGAGCCATCGCAGAAATGTGCGGATTCAGACTTCCGTGGCGATCGATCGCGGCCTCGATTGTGTCACGCAGCCCAACGTTTTCTCCTCGATCATGACACGAAAGGCAATTGTGTTTCTTGATCAGTGCCATTCCATCGATCGGAACGTCCTGTGTTGCCGCATGCGACAGAAACGCCTTGATCGATTCTCGATCTGGTTCTGAGAGTTCGTAATCTGGCTGCGTCTCCGCCGGGTCGTTGATGCAAGATTCTTGCCAATCGGAAGTCGAATCGATCCGAATGTTGACCGCCACGCTTTGCGCCACTGGAACGGCGTGGCATGCAGCACAGTGATGTTTCGCAATTAGCTGTTCGCCGCGTTCTGCCGACCCTGCAAGGGTATTGTCGCGTCGCGGTTCGGGTACTGTCTGGATCAAGAAACTCGCCAGATCGCGGATTTGCTCAGCCGACAAATCAAACTGCGGCATCTGATGGTTTGGATTGATTTGAGCTGGATCGGTTAGCCACTTTGCGATGAATTCGCGAGTTCGCTTTTGCCCAAGTTCAGTTAGATCACCGCCGCCTGTTGTCGCGTTTCCAATTCCCTTGTACGCATGACAGGCGAGACATCCGACCGAATGAAAAAGCTCTGCTCCTTTCGTGTTGTTGCCCTTTCTTGTTTCCTCCGAGTTTTGCGAGGTAACACCGTCAAACAGCGAGGTAGCGATATCGCGAGCATCTTGTCGGGTGATGTCGAGCTTTGGGGCTCTTCCTTCGCCGCCGTGGACTCCGCTCGACAGATAGTCGACCAGCCAATCTCGATTAAGATTCTCAGGCAGATGATCAAGCGGCGCGGCCAGTGAATTCGCGGCCTGTGGGAACTCGTGGCAACTCGCGCAACGCAAATCTGCTACAAGTGACCTTCCAACGCTAAGCGATTTCGAGGGACGGGCAACATCGCTTAATGAATCCGGGTCATGAAACCACGCCGTGATGGGCTCGGTCAAAAACTGATCACTGGACCAATACAATCCAAATCGTTTTTCGCGCTCGCCAGATTCATAAACGACTTCGATCGGATGCCATCCGTAGTCCAGTTCAACTACGCCAGGCGAATACCATTGCGGTTCCATCGTCGTTTCGGAAAGCAGTCGTTTGCCGTTTAAGTGGACGATCGCTTTGCCACAACCGAACGGTTCGATATGGAACCTTCCCGCATAACGAACGAACAGCAGACCAGTCCATCGAATCGTCAAGCGACTGTGAGACGTCGACGGATAGGTTGGATCGACGGTTGCAGTGGCGCACACAAGCTGGAAATCCTGCCCGCCGTCCGAGTATTCAGCGGTCAGGCCGGGCCGAAAGCGGTCTAGCTCGCCGTCATCCACGTCGTCCATAGCCCGACCAATGCTGACAAATAACGCCACGCAAAGTAGGGCGACAATTCTCCATTGAAAACGCGAATCGCAAATGCAACAACTGTTCATAGCAACCTCAGGTATGTCGAGTATGCCGATTATAGCTGGCAAACCCTGTCGTGTGGGCTACGATTGTTGACGCGTGTTTTCTGTATATCGACACGTTGATTTAACTACGGAGTATCAGAATGGTGGGCTTTGCACGACGCATGAAGAACTCGTTTGCTGGAATCCTTATCGGCATGATTTTGATACCAGGCTCGGTCGCTTTACATGCGTGGAACGAGTATCGAACGATCCATCGCACAAAAGGTCTTGCGGAGGCAGAAAGCGTCATGCAGCCAATTGCGGACCCAAGCGTCGTCGACGACAGCTTGAATCAAAAGTTGGTTTACTGCTCGGGGCACGCCGAAACTCAGGAAACATTGGAAGACACCGAATTTGGTGTTCAGCAGAACGCCGTCCGTTTGCGACGAGTCGTCGAAATGTACCAATGGGATCGTGAACGACGGAGCGGAGACGGCAACTCGTCGCAGCGATACAAATACAGCGAAGGATGGCACAGCGGCAGAATCGATAGCTCCGATTTTGAAAGTAGATACGAAAACCCGCAGTTGATGTTTGACGACAAAGAGTATCTTGCTCGTGAAGTCAACGTCGGCGCGTACATGCTAAGCGACAACCTAAAGCGAGACATGAATGCTTGGCAGCCGATTCTGCCCGATGCAACATTCGCCCAACAGAACGCGGCCAGTGGCGGAAGTTTCATCGTCGCCCACGACATGATCTACTGGGGACGGCAGACGCCCAATCCCGATTCGCCGCAGATCGGAGACATCCGGATCGCGTTCTCTTACGTTCCGTCGGGAGAAGTAAGTCTCGCGGCGAAACTGAACGGTAGCAGCTTTGCTCAATACAAAACGTCGAATGGCGAAGGAATCGAGCGACTGTACATGGGGCGCCTGACGCACGACGAAGTGATCGCCCACCTGAAGACGGAGAACACTGTGCTGGCCTGGGGACTGCGAGCGCTTGGCCTGGGAATGTGCGTCAGTGGATTCTCGCTCATGCTTGGCCCAGTCCAAGCGATGTTCAGCTGGATCCCGTTTCTCGGAGGCCTGACTGGATTTGTTTTGTTTGTCGCAGCGTTCTTGATGTCAGTTGTGGTCTCGTCGACGACCATTGCGATCGCATGGTTTGCCGTTCGGCCACTCATGTCGGTTGGCTTGCTGATTCTCTCCGCAGCAGCAGGCATTGCCATCCGCGCGGTGCGCACCAAGAAAGAAGACCAACCGCTGGTGCTGGAATCGATTCGAACGTAGCCGAGTTGTCTGTCGAGCCTTTAAGCTTGTAGCGAATCGCAGACCATCGATTCAAAGCAAGTGCCTTTGAAGTGGTTGAGCAATTCGCCTCGGTTGCTGATGACCTTCGATACGCTTTTGATTCCTTTTTTGAGTGCTGGCTTTTGAGGGATCTTCATGTCCATTCGCATCAGTTCGTTGATGCTACTCAATGTTGAAGGCGCGAATTCGCCGTTTTCGAACATTTCCTCGTAGTTCAGTTCTAAGTAGCGATCATGCCCGGCAAACCATTCTCGAAACATCGCAGTTCGGCGTTGCGACAGCTCCATTTCGCGCTGACAGTGAGCCGGATCCAAGCGAATGGAAACGTCCTTTGGTTTCGACTCGACATTCGATGGGAAGTGCCAATCTTGAGTCGCCTCTGCAAACGCGATCGAGACTCGTTGTTGGAAAACGTCTTTGCGAATCACATGGATGATCGGTACGTGACGAGAGCGGACGATCTCCATCAAGAATGGATAGTTAAACAGCCCGTACCATACGGGATTAAAGTGGTGCCACGAGTTATACTTGACGTCCAAAACGTGGAATGGCGTTTCGCAGCTTGACGACAAGAACTCGAGGTACTTTTCACAGATTTCGCGCTGATGAGGTCGTGTCGGAAAGCAGAGTTCCGGGTTCTGCTTGACCTGGTCAATCTTGAACGTGAAAAAATTGTACGGATTAATTTCCGGTTGGTCGAGAAATACTTCGCCATAGTTTGTCGCATACGGCGACTGGCCCAAGTTACTGTGCAATACGGTTGTGCCGCTTCGCTGTTGTGCGCAAATGATGATCGGTATGGACGCTTGCTTGCTCATCGAAACTCCCTTTCCGTCGCTCGCGATGTCTCCGGTCATCGCACCGTCGCGGATGATACGCACGACGTCCGGCTCACGCCAAGATCATTCGGTAAACGTGCTGCTTGCTGTGCTAGCACGATGTTATGATCGGGCCTGTCTCAGGTTCCGCCGATTTCCGTGGCGAAAAATGGGGGCCGGAGTCGAGCACGAGCGATCCCCCGAAATCGACGCTGGGGGCTCGCTACGCGAGACTACTCGCTTCGTTCGACCGCAAGCCACCCACAAAGCGCGTGCTAGTCAGCTTGCAGCTCGTCTTCGATTTCTTCCGCAAGCTGTTCGGACATGAGCGAGATGCCCATGATATGGATTCCGGTTTCTTCGTTCGTGATGATTCCGGCGGACGGCGCAAAGTACTTTTCCAACTTCGAAAAAGGTGGCAACGGATTATCTTGCATCGCGTCGTCA
>JAGQPC010000891.1 GCA_020426925.1 Planctomycetales bacterium
TTCACTGCAGTGGAATGCCCGCTCCAATGTTGGGATTTTGCGATAGTCGAAGCCCATGATTGCCGCACACACGCAGTCGACCGCCACCGGGTTAACTCCCGCTATTAGTACGCCAGACTCGTAAGGATCCGGAGCCATCGGTCCATTACCGTCGCCGCCAACGATGCCATCGACAATCGTCAAATACTTGCGAGGTTTTGTCCTCGGCTTTCCTTTCTCATCGAAATAAAACAAACACTTATTGAGGTCCAGAACCATTCGCCAGCACGTGTCATTTCCGTACCAGTTGCCGGAGCGAATTGCTTGTTGGTTGTCTCCCAACAATCGCTTGGCCAGTCTCTTAACTGGAACAAAGGCTCGTGACAACCCGTGACGCCCATAAAGGAGCGTCTTGAGTCTAGCCATTGCCGATTGCTCCATTCGCGAGGTGAGACTGTTGTCAGGGTATTGGTCACCACCCTGGTCTGGTGTTCCTTCCGTGTGATGCGGGAGCCAGTTTTTATTGGCATTAATCCCGACGAGATTCTTTAGGCTGCAGGTAATTCCAACTTTCTTGTGTGTCTTGAGCTTTGGCAGATTAATTACGAGATCTGCAGCCATTGGAGTGGCACACAGCATGTATTCATGTTTCACGCCCATGTGACGATCGTTTGTTTCTGTCATGTCAAACGAGGCGCCGTAGAGATTTCCAAGACCGGACTACCCGACAAACTCGCTTGCCTCGTTGAGTTTTACGTGCGTCGCACCTGCAGGATCACCCTCCAGTTGGATCTTATCGACAACCACACCATCCATTGCGTGCCATTCTTCTGGCCTGAGATCAAGCAACTTGATGGATGTCCCAGGATACTTTCGCGTTAATCGCTCGACGATGTCGTCGAGTCGGCAGTACTCGCGCAGCTTTGGAAAACAAGAATCTGTCTGCGGAGCGTCACAAATTGTGATGCTTCCTGTACCGGTAAGCTTATCGCTGACGTAATCCGCGACTGCCTCAATCAACCCAGGATGAGTGACAATGTGCTCCCATTGATCCGGTCCCGGGTGACGTTCGTCATGTTCCTTGACCCAATTCGGCTTTAGTACGATGTCGTCACCAGGTGATATTAGGTTATCTGCGTCGATATCCTGGAGTATGGCGATCACGGCATCCTGGATCGAAGTACACTCATACCTATGAGAAGTCTGATGGACCGCGACGTTCATATATTGTAACCCTCCACTCAATCCTCATCGGCCGCGAGCCGCAAGCATTTCAAACACCGACGAATTGATGCCATGCAATGCAATGCAACTACCTATGTTCGAGCATATCTCCGACAAAATCACAGCGTTGGCAAATTGCGAGTCGGCACCAAACGACATTCGGGAATTGGGAGGTGAGCGACTTGACGCGTAATGCCTTGATTTGTCGGAAGCGACTTCAATACTGTTGAACTCTGCTGTCCGGTTCGCCCGCACCGAATTCGCAGGCGACCGGCACATGTCCTAGCAATTGCATTTCTCGCTTTTTCATCTCTAACAGACGCAAAACATCCACACGCAGCCGCGACCAGGTATATCCCACCCAACCGGCGCGCCAAAGTCCGTTAACGACGTAAAGACAGAAAAACAAGATGGTGAATCGAAATGGAATGCGGTGAAAGTGTTTTTTCAGCCACATACGTCTTTGAAGGGAGGTTCCCAGAATCGACGGAGTCGCGGCTAGCGAGAGATTCTTGAATGCAATAACCGCCTCTGCGGTCGAATACCGATTCTGCTTTTCGATCCAATGGTGAAGGTTCGGGCTATCGTGGTGTTCGATTTCGCCGTTTATGCGAACTATTTTGCCGTTCACAATTGGATGTTCATTCACGGCGACATCAGTAAAATGACACGCTCCGGTTCTCCAGACGCGGAGTATTCGATGACTTTGCGGAAGCGGTCGCCGCATGAACCAAAGACGACGGACCATCTCGATGCCACAGGTCTCATCGTCAAGTTCCATGATCGCGTTGATTTGCCGCTTCAGATCATCGGTGAGCTGTTCATCCGGATCGAGCTTCATTGTCCAATGTGTGTTGATGGGCAATTCGTTAATCGCAAAATTCCACTGGTCGCCAAAATCCTTGAACTTTCGCTGAACGACGGTGACACCATGCTTCAAGGCTATACTAACCGTGTCGTCCTTACTGTAGCTATCGACTAGATACACATTCGTTGCCCAGCCGGCTAGGTTTTTACAGACTCGCTCCATATTATGCGCTTCGTTTAGCGACAACATAACAACGCTGATACCACTTCTCATGCAAACTAGTTTCCAATGAGCGTACCAATACGGCGGCAAAGTACTTCACCAAGACACAGCATCGAAAATGTTGGGTTGGCGGAACCCGCTGTTGGCAATACGCCAGTACACAATACGGATAGATTTCTTACGGTGTTGACAGAGAGGTCAAAACCAACGGGATATTCTTCAGATGGTCCAAGGCGACAGGCACCAACCGGATGGAAGGCATCGTGCGGCTTTTGACCGCTTAATGAAACGGACGCTCGTGTCAATTTCGGCAGTTTTGAACGATTCCATCGGCGTACGAACTCATCTGCGATTCGGTCAATTTGTGTTGCAGCATGATCGCCGATTTTCCAATTTATTATGAGTCTTCTTCGGCCGTAGCCGTCTGTGGCATTCGACAGCACAATTCGATTGCTAGGGTCGAATGGTTGTTCAACGTCAAGTTGCAATTTCATATCCGTTGATTGTGGAATGTGCAACCGATTTCGAACATATCGCGAATAAGCCAACCCTGAGACCCCAGCCAATCCCGTTACAATCTCCGCAATTCTCAGTTTCGGTACACGTCGAGCTTGTAGCGAAGTCAGCACTTTCTTCGCCAATGCAAAACCGGCGTTCCGATTGTCAAAGACGAAGTGTGCGAAAGCCCGAGTTTGGTGGTTTTGATTGCGGTCTAGGAATCGAAAACTACGCATCCAACCTCGCTCAAAGCGTGGAGCAAACAAGTCAAGACAACGCTTCCCGTCGCTGACGTCAACGCTCGCTACTGCCGTTGACAGATGATCACCGAGTCCACGACCAAGAATTTCTGATTGCAGCAACCCAGGATACTTTGCTTGGATTTCGAGCAGTGATCTTGCAGATTCAAGCGTTCCTGCCGCCAAAATGAACCACCTGGCCCGGACCTCATGTTCCAAACGTGTCAACGTACGTAATCTCAGCGACGTAACGTTCTCGTCGACAATCTTCCAGTCACTTGCAGTTGCATCCGTGTATACGGAAAGATTGGCCTTGCATTTGCGGGCAAGTGTTGACAGGTTCTTAGTTCGAAACGGCAGGAAAAGGCTCGCCATCATATCGATACCGACCTCGGAAAGCTCACCAGTGACGTCTGGCAGGAGACGTGCTGGATAACGGTCGAAATCATCATGATTCTTAGCGCCAAGTCCAACCAAAACGGCGCGCTTCTCTCGAGCAACTGTTTCTGAAATGTGCTTCCAGCACGGCTCATCATTGCCGCGTACGTCATGGTTTGAGTGAGGTATGAGCACTCCTCCCCAGCGAGAGGTTGTCCCTCCAAAACCAAAGGCGCGTCCATCTACCGCGCCATTGTAGAACTGGTCACCGAATTCTGCGATATAGCCAACAGCATCAGGCGCAACAGTCTCTGTCGGGCCAGCGTCAACGACGCCGACATTTAGTCCGAGATTCGCCAATCGAACCGCACTATAGATACCCGCCGCTCCAGCACCAACAACGCAGACATCAAACTCAAGTACCGATTGATCAGCACAGTTCGCAAGCGACGTTATTAACATCGTATTGCTGATTCCAATGCTAAAATGCGTTGCTTCCTGCGACTCGAAAAAACTATCACTCCACTTAGCGGCAGGCGAACTAGCTTACGCCAACAAGGACTTGCTTCGCCGCGATGATAGCCATAGGTGAACTGAAGCTCTCTACCATTCTGGCCAAGAAACGAGGCCTCCCCGTTAGAGAACGAGTTTCTCGTCTGAATTACATTGCCCAATTTGTGTCCGATGTAGGGCTTTACGGATTGTGGAGGACCGGCAACACCAAATTCGCGAATATCTCCTTGTGTTACTTTCCGTTCTAACCATTCGAGCAAATCAGGAAGATTGGTTATTCGGTCGTGAGGCTCATGAACGAATAGCACATCAACGTAGTCCGTACGTAGCCTGTTCAAGCTTTGTTTCAGGCTCTTCTCGGACTGTTGTCGAGACCAATCGAACTTAGGAATTCTGCAACTCGGCAAGAATTTCTCAATGGATTTCCGAATCCACATGCCGGATGACGACGAAGCCATTCCCAATCGCGGGTATAATCCGATCTTCGTGGCAATCGTCACCTCTTGCCGTCTACCTTGAAATGCCTCTCCAATCGAAGCCTCAGCCAGACCGTACCCGTACAATGGAGCAGTGTCGAAATGCGTAATGCCGATCTCGTTCGCCAGCCTCAGAAGGGAAACACGTGCTTGCTTCCGAGGCAAATGATGTAGCGATCCCGTACCGAATCCAAACTTTGAAGTCATGATCGAAGTTCCATCAACTTGGACTCGCTCCATCTTAGGTTGCCCGAGTGGCGACAAGATGGCTTGGGTCGGACCACTTCAACTGAAAACCACTTTCACAAAGCATTTTCTCTATCTGCTTAGCTGCGTTAGATTGGCCGCGTTCCTCTAGGATTCCAAAATGAACCTCCACGCCAACCGCGCGAGTCTCAGTGTTTCGCAACGACTCGCTTAGCCCGCGGAGAACCTCCGTTTCAAACCCTTCAACGTCCACCTTGACAACGTTCGGAGGACGGAAGGCACCGGCTTTGATGAGAGCGTCACCGGAGCGAATCTCGATCCGATTGGTATCGTCTCGCTTTTCCGAGATGCGGCTTGTCGCGCCAAGATTGTCCTCCCCCTGCGCAAACCAAGCCTCGCCATCTCGATCTGCAAGTCCGAACGGACAAAGTGTCACGTTCGTGCACGTTTTAGTCGCGTCGGATAAATAAGTGTAGTTCTTCTCGCTGGGCTCGAATGCGTAAACATGGCCGGTTCGACCGACTGCTTGGGAGAAGACGGTCGTGTACATTCCTTGGTTCGCACCGATGTCCCATACGATGTCACCCGAACGAATTAGTGACGAAAGATCTCGGTCGTACCTTGCTTCGTAGCCTTTGCCCAATAGAATACGCGCGACTAAGGAATTTATCCCGAATCGGCGTGTGATCCTGCGAACTTGTTGTATCACCGAGTTTGATTGCCAAGACATGCGATTTCCCCAAGTACTTAGTCAAGACGAACGCAAGGCGGAACTGGACGACCTGAGTTTAACAGCCACAGATAAACCTCACGCATCTGTGCTCCAATGTCAGACCATGCGAATTCCTTTAACATCCATTGACGGCCAGAATTCCCCATTGCGATGAGGTCCGATTCCCTCATGGCAAAGGCTTGAGTCAAGCAGGACACGAGTGGATCGACACCAATGTCGATATACCAACCTGCGTTGTGATGAACCACGCCATTCCAAGGAGCGCCATGAGTTACCACGACCGGCGTACCCATCGCCAGCGACTCAGCTACTACAAGACCGAAATTCTCTGAAAATGTTGGAAGCACAAAAATGTCGGCATCGCAGAACTCATCGGTTTTTGCGTTGCCGGTTCGCTCGCCCGCAAACGCTATTCGCTCCAGACGTAGGTCGGCAGCCAATCGTTTCAGTCTGTCGGTATAACCTAATGTGATACCATAATTGTCGTCCCGACCGACGATTCGAAGCGACCAATCCGGAAAACTCTTTCCAACCCGTTCCCAGGCCCTTAGCAAGTTTTCGAGTCCTTTTTTTGGGTGAATACGCCCCAAATACAACAACGTGCGGCCCGGTTTTTTGTCTCTCTTGACACGCGCCTGGGGGATGTCTATACCATTTGGAATAACAGCGATCGGCTGCTTAAACCCCCGCGCCCTAATGTCTTCATACTCGTTTTCAGCAGTGGCATGGAAACAAGTAGTAGCATCGAGTGCTCGCCGCTGAAATAAGCTCCAAAACAACCACTTTGCACGAGAGCCATTTGACATCGCCCAGCTAGATAGGGCTCCTCGTGGCGATGACACAAATGGTATTTGTGAACGTTTTGCCGCAAATGCCGGATAAATCGCGTTCATTTGCCACATCCCGTGATTGTGAATTACATTGACGCCGCGCTGTCGAGCCGCATACAGCCATTTCTTCATTTCCCGTGAACACCCAAGGCGTCGGACAAGTCGCTCCAGCTGGAACTCTCTTGAAAAGCTCGGTTTCTTTGCAGATTGCGTTACGTTCCAATTCAGACTTGCCAGCGTCGTGTCACATCCCACTCCACTGAGAGCCTCACATAGTCTCACCACTGAATATGAGGGACCGCTCGATGCCTCGTTAATCGATGGTACAACATGAACTGCTTTAACAGCTGGTCCCCTGTTTACGCCTTGCACTGATGATTGTGGAAGAGTACTTTGCATTGTTTTTCATCTTATAGGAAAACCATATTGCGCCGAGAAGCATCTAAATGCGTCGGCACACTTCGCGAAATGTGCAATGTGACCGCCGCCAAAGCCAGGAAAGAAAACATCACACGGTTGTCATTCACATCCCCAGAGCTCTGCGCGTTCATCAGGAAGTACGTAGCTAAAAAGAAAACGAGGGCGTTTACTGTTGAGCCAGTGTGTGCGACCTTCAATCGTAGAGTCATCCGGCACAATGGAGAACAGACAATACAAAACGCGAACAATCCGACGGCGCCCATTTCCAACGCTATCTCGACGAATATGTTGTGCGGGTACGACCGGATTGATCCGCGCTTCGGTGGGAAGTAGCGCGCATAGCCTCCTACTCCACAGCCAAATATCGGATTATCTCCAAATAACGATAAGCTTGCTTTCCAAGTTCTGTAACGTGCGACCCCCGTTTGCGTGTTCAGGCCGGCCTCCCGCAACTCTGAAATTCGTGACAACGATCGGGAGAAGCTTGTATCGCGGCTCGCGTACCCAATCGCGAGAGCGCATACGATTGCCACGACAACAGCTCCTCGGATAGCGTTGGCTGCAAGCTCGTGATTGCGGCACGTGACTAGCAGGCCAACAATGCATACCGCAAGTGCCAGTATTGGCGCACGCGTACCGGAACCGATCAACATCAACGCGAAAACGAAAGCAATAACCATAAGTAGAACGGTCGATGCCTGTTTCCTTATAGTTGGCTGCAAAAATGCCCACGCGATGACGACAATACCCGCGCCAGCCATTCTAGCCAGATAGATTGGGTTTCCACTGCCGATCGTTGCGCGGTATTGGCTTGCGTGTATGTCATTCTGAAACAGCTTAACGCCGAAAACGAATCCAAAAATTGCAATAACAGTACCGATAATCGCAAAAACGAAATATGTTGTAAGAAATCGCCTAACGTCATCATGCGTCCGTACTAAGAGCGTCGTTCCAACGAATGCCCAGCTAGTATATGTGCTGAGCACCAACAGTTTGTGCTCGGAGTATCGTGTATTTGATTCCGTGCCAAAGTAAGAGATAGCGACAAGCATTGCATACGCGATAACCACGTATGCGGGATATCGCCCCGCGGAGGGTGTTGGACGGCAAATGATTCGGAAACCGACCCCGAGTATCGAGAGCACAAAGAATATCTTTATAAAACTCACAGCGATCCCTGCCGGCGGTCGCAATCCTGCGAACGTGGGCAGGAGGAATGCCATAAATAACGAATCTATCGAAATGAGATTCTTACGAAGCTTCGATAGCCCTTGCATTAAAACGCCTGCGAGGTCGCAACCTTGTTAAACACTAGTTCCTTATACATGGACAATAACTTGTCTTCCTGGGCTTCCCAGCAGTACGCTTTGGCTGCATGATCCAGATTCTTCTTATAGAATTCATTGCGTTCCACTAACGTGCGAATACCGCATGCGATAGCCTTCGGATCGCGTTCATCGACGGTCACGCCGAGCCCACCATGGTTTCGCTCTACGAGGTCTGGAAGACGCCCATAGTTGGAAGCAATGATTGGCACACGTGCCATCACGGATTGATAGAATTTGTTCGGCGAGAGCATTGAATTCGTCTGTGAGCGTCGCTGGTAAAGCATCACCGAAACGTCAGCGTTGCTTAGAACTGGGACTACTTCGAATGGTAAGACCGGCCCGATGAATTTAATGCGATTGACGTCGACATTCTCTTTCATCGCATGTTCGTAGACGATATCGCGGAATTCGGCGAGCCTTCCTGCGCCGAGTATCTCGAACTCAAAACTGACGGGAAGATATCGAAGAGCGCTCACTGTTTCCAGAATGCCACGACCTGTATCTACGTACCCTACGTACATTATGGTTGTTTTCTGCGAACAGTCGACGGATCGTGGAAAGCTGTTTGGGTGATATTTAGGTCGGTTTTCGACGACTTCGACTGGTCGGTCGTATTCTTCTGTCATCGCCTTGGCGATATCTTCATTTACGGTAACTGAGAGTGAGCTTAGATTTACGGCAAGCTGTTCGTACATTTTCACGAGGAAATTCCAACGTTTGCCGAATCTCGCTTGGTCGATTTCAAACTCGTGCGCGTCGTACACTATCTTCGCTCGGTGAATAATCTTTGCAGCGAAGCAGAATATAACGGGAGTAAGGTCATGTGCATGATAGATGTCACTTCGACGTATTGCGACAGCGTACCCAAACCGAGCAAATAGCTCTAACAAAACAATCACGCGGCGCAGCAAGCTTGGCAGAAACTTCCAACTCTTTGATCTGAGCCATATGCGAATCGACTTGATTCCCGCGGTATGATTCAGGTACTCCCGCCAAGCCCTATCGGGGTCAGGGATTCCCGCATTGTATTCCTGATCATCAACGAAAATGATTGTTACGTCATATCCAGCATCACGAAGCGAGCAAGCTTCGTTTTGTATTCGCTGGTCGAACACCATAGGTGCGAAAGACAGCATCGTAACGGTTGTCTTCTTGGGCGGTAAAGCTTCGCGCGTCATCGGGTGACGACTCCAACCGCTGATCTGTATGACATCCAAAGATTCAGAACGTACATTGGTGTTAGCAAGAAAGACATTGCCCAGAGTGCAGTCTCGACGCTTTCGTCTGCAAAACCGATAGCTAAGGCCGCTCCCGTTACAACGAACAGTCCAATCTGCCAGAAAAGGTTCATGCGTTGCCGTCCGGTGATGAAGAGCACGTAACTTAACGGCGTCGCAACGAATCGCACGCAGAACAGTATTGATAACGCACGTGCAAACTCGCCGGATATTATCCATTTCTCACCAAACACGAAAGAAAATATTCGCGGGCCAAACAACCCCAGAACAATAAATGGCGGTGCCGATAAAATCGCAAGTTTCCAAAACGTGTCTGCGAAGACCCTTGAGCAGCTCCCATCTGCCGCAAAGTCCCGGCTAGCTTGCTGTTTGAACACGTCCAAGAACGCGTTCGCTATTAAGTTTAGTGGGGCTGCAAGCACACGGTTGGTAAAACCGTAGAATCCAACCGTCTCGATTGAGAAGAAGCTCGAAAGCAACAGCAAAGGCATCTGAGCGCTGAATACGTTTACCAGTCCCGCTGGAACCGAATACAACGGAAACGACGCATGTTTTGTGGCTTGTCGCATGATTCGCGAAACTGAAACAGATTTAATCAGCGCTATTTCGTGGCGCTGGCAAACCAGTAGCCATGCGGCCGCGGTTGCTTCGCCAATGATCTGTCCGCAAACCAACCCAACACTACCGAATGTGTGAAGCAATAATTGCGATATTGGCAAAAACACGCCTCGTCCGATCCGGCTTGCCGCCATATTCCTGTAACGCTCATTACGATTTTCCCAGGCATACGAGCACTGAACGAACCCAGCGATCATGACCAAAAGTGGTAGCAAGAGTACGATGATTTCGCCCCCGGCAACAAAGTGATGAATAGATACCGCGATGGCTAAGAGAAGTGTTATTGCAGCGGTTGAAATGAGCGCAACGCACAAGATCGCGATAGCATTTGCGTTACTGCGGGGGAGCAGTATCGGGATGTCGTACCTACCAGTCGTAAGTGGCGATATTATCGCAATCGCAGACATGAACACAGCGAACACGCCAAATTGTGCGGGGTCATATAACCTAGAGATTACAGGCGATAGTGCAACTGGGATAGCTTGCGCAAAAACGGCTGAAGATGCCAACAGCGCAACATTCTTAACAAATTGTGACGGTCGCACTTAAGTCTTTATCAACTAGTAAGCATCGTATCGGCGGCAGCCATAATTGAGTCAATAACGTGACACTGCGCCTTAGCCTCAAGATAGGGGCTCATTGGTAGACTAAGGCAGTGGTCTGCGACGTATTCGGCGTTAGGAAAGTCGCCACGTTTGTAGCCAAGATGTGCGAACACGGGCTGCAAGTGTAAAGGAAGTGCGTAGTATGAAACTGACGGTACACCCCTCTCAGCTAATGCATTTTTTAGCGCATTCCTATCTTCTGTGAGAATAGTGTACTGCGCCCATACAGAAGTATCATTACTTTGCACTACCGGTGGGACAATTGCGTTACTCGCCGACAAACCATTCGAATATCTATCAGCAATCTGGTTTCTCATCTCAATTTCGCTATCGAATATCTTAAGTTTTTCGAGCAGGATTGCCGCCTGTAGTGTGTCAAGGCGTCCATTTATTCCTAAAATTGGATGATGGTGTTTTTTCATTTGTCCGTGCACGCGGATCTGCTTCATTCTCTCGTTGAGTTCGTCATCATTCGTAAATAGTGCGCCCCCGTCGCCGTAGCATCCCAACGGCTTTGATGGAAAGAACGAGGTACTACCGACAGTGGATAGCGCGCAAGACTTTCGCCCACAATGCGTAGCACCGAACGACTGAGCCGCGTCCTCGATTACTGGAATCCCGTGCTTGGCCGCGATGCGGTTAATCTCGGTCATATTAGCCGTCTGCCCGTAGATACCTACAGGCATGATGGCTCTGGTCCTTGGAGTAATTGCGTCCGTTAGTCGCTGTGGATCCATATTTAGACTTGACTCGTCAATATCAACGAATACCGGTTTCGCGCCGAGTAATGCGATCATTTCTGCGGTGGAAATCCACGTATACGGTACAGTGATAACTTCATCGCCAGTGCCGATCCCAAGTGCCATCATCGCGATCAAGAGTGAGTCCGTCCCTGATGAGCATGAAATGCAGTGACTGACGCCTACGTACTCAGCAAGCCTTTCTTCCAACTCTTGTACTTCAGGACCCATGATGTACTTCCCATGTGCGAGCACGCGCTGAATCGCGTCGTCAATTTGGGTTTTAATATTAGATTGTTGCGTCGCTAGATCGATGAATGGGATCGTCATCTCGTTCTCCTGGTCTGTCAGCGTGGAAGGTCTTTCCATTCTTTGCGGGGCAAAGACAAGTGCCCAAACCGACGTCCAACGTCTGTTACTCCAAGTTCGATTCCGTCGTATTCTTCAATAAGAACACTTGTGTCTCCTGTCCGAACGATGAAGCTGCCATCGCCGAATACTTCGGTAATCTCACCCGGCTTGGCATCGGGCCAAATCAAATGTGTGTCAAACGGAATCAACTGCCAAATAGTAATTTTGATACTTGGGTCATCATCAAGGAAAGAAAATGCTCCATGAAACGGATGTGTCACAGCGCGCACGAGGTTGTAGATTTCATTACTGCCATCGGTCCAGTATATTAGTCCATCTTCCTGCTGCCGTTTTGGATAGTAAGATACACCCTCTGCAGGCTGGGGACGTGGAATTGCCGTGCCGTCAATGAGTTTCGGAATATGGTCAACA
>JAGQPC010000892.1 GCA_020426925.1 Planctomycetales bacterium
ACCCGTACATCAACGTCGACCCCGGAACGATGAGCCCCTATCAGCACGGCGAAGTCTATGTGCTGGACGACGGCAGCGAGACAGATCTAGATCTAGGCCATTACGAACGGTTCACCAACAGCGAATTGACCCGCGACAGCAATTACACCACGGGCCAAATCTATCAAGCTGTTATTGAAAAAGAGCGACGAGGCGAATTCCTCGGCAAGACGGTCCAGGTTATCCCTCACATCACGGACGCGATTAAAGACGTCGTCCACAAAGTAGCCAACGATGATGTTGACGTCGTCATCACCGAAATTGGTGGCACGGTCGGTGACATCGAGAGCTTGCCGTTCTTGGAAGCGATCCGCCAATTCTCGCTGGACGTCGGCAAAGAGAATTGCCTTTACATTCACCTGACGCTTGTTCCTTATTTGAAAGCAGCAGGCGAGCTAAAAACCAAGCCAACGCAACATTCAGTCGGACAGCTTCGCCAAATCGGTATTCAACCCGACATTTTGATCTGTCGCTGTGAGCGACCTATCCATGACGACGACAAGAAAAAGATGGCGTTGTTCTGCAATGTGCCACTAAATTCAGTGATCGAAGAGCGCGATAAAGACTTTTCGATCTACGAAGTTCCGTTGAGCCTGGTGGACAACAAGTTAGATCAATTGATCGTAGAAAAGCTCGGCTTGCGAGCTGGTTCCCTCGACCTGAGCGGATGGCGTGACCTCATCCATCGTTTGAGGAATCCTCGTCACGAAATCAGCATCGCCGTCGTCGGAAAATACGCAGAGCACAACGATGCGTACAAATCAATCTACGAATCGATCGACCATGCTGGCATTCACCACATGGCCCAGGTTCGAATCGGCAGAATTCAAAGCGAAGAAATTGAACGTGAAGGTCCTGAGCGAATCCTGTCAGGCTATGACGGAATTTTGATTCCAGGAGGCTTCGGCGAACGCGGAATCGAAGGCAAGGTCGAAGCCGTTCGATTTGCTCGCGAGCGTGGTATTCCATTCTTCGGAATCTGTTTGGGGCTGCAAACGGCGGTCATTGAATTCGCCAGAAACGTTGTCGGATTGGAAGGCGCGCATTCCACTGAATTCAGCAAAGACACGCCTCATCCCGTAATTTGTTTGCTAGACGAACAGCAAAACATCACGGAAAAAGGCGGCACGATGAGGTTAGGCGCTCAACCCGCCAAACTTACCCAAGGCTCGATTGCCTGCGGTTGTTACGGCACGGAGCACATCAGCGAGCGCCATCGCCATCGATACGAATTCAATAACGCGTATCGGCAGCAATTCGAAGCTCACGGTTTTAAGTTTGCCGGAACGAATCCTGAAGGGACGTTGGTCGAAATCGTTGAGATCGAGCAGCATCCGTGGTTCCTGGCAGTGCAGTTCCACCCGGAATTCAAATCGCAGCCAACAAAGGCTCATCCTTTGTTCGTTGGTTTTATCTCAGCGGCAATCAACCGCAAGTCGTACCGTACTGACAAAAAGAAAAACGAAGCTGGCATGCGTCAGCCGGGATAGTTCGGAAATGATCGAGCGCGAGTTTGTTCAGTGACACGCTTTTCGATTGCACGTAGCGGCGAGCCCGTGATCGAACGTATTTCCTCGACCGAATATCCAGATGCGGCGAGTGATGTGATTAGTTCGGTTCTTCCCTTTTTGATCTTCCGCGGCTTTACTAGAAATCGGTAGGCGTAATCTCGATAGATTCGCGCGTTGTCGTCTTGCGAATGACGAGTCGACAATCCTACGCGCGAACTCTTGTAAACCGTGTGTCGAGAATTCTGATTCTCGCGTACAAGTTGCAACGGCGACGTTTCGTCCCAAACCACGCGGCCCGCGATTGCACGATCGAGCTCCTCAACGGTTGCTTGACCGCTTGCGGACAACAGCTGATCAACGCACAGCGATGGGCCACAGATGACTCCCGCGTCCTTTTCCAAAGTGCGAATCAAAATGCCGCCAAACGCGTCGGCGTTTCCGAAGGTAATGTCGATACCCTTGAAAGTGCCTCCTCGATATCCCGTCCCGACTCGATGAAAATACCACTGCCCGAAAGTAGCCTGAACCGGATGGCAATGCGCGAATGGGTCGGCATGCAAAGTTGTGTGGAAGTAGAATTCGATTTCCAAGATGCGGTAACGCTGGTCCGACACTATCAATGAGTGCCTCAGCAAAATGTCGTTCGCGGCCAATGCGAAAACTGATGTCGCTTCGTCAGGCGGAATTGCCGTCAAGGTTTTCAGCGTTTCGAGCACTCACGTCGCCTTTTTTCCGGCACTGCATGGGCATGTTGGTCTGCCCGTTCGACGCGAGCATCTGCACGACTATACTAAGATGTCAGACTTGCTCGCGTGACACGTGACGAATTTAAGTGTCTTGCAGCTCGCCATATTGTTGAATTGAGTCGATTCGAATGTATCAGTTTTCCCGCGTGTTTTGTGTTTTGGCCGGACTCTTGCTGGTCGCAGTCGCGATGTTCGCGTTGCAAGGCCCCAGAAAGAAGTCAAGCAATCAGCAGGAATCGGCAACTCGCGAATTAGCTGCCGAAGCGCAAGTTCCCCAGGCAACAGAATCAGACACAACTCCCGCCGCTGCAACAATCGCGACGAGTCAAACAGTGGCTCAGGAAAAAGCCGATCGCGATTTGCTTTCGCCGACGAAGGACGGATGGGAAACC
>JAGQPC010000893.1 GCA_020426925.1 Planctomycetales bacterium
AACAGCGCTCAACGCCAAGCTTCCAGCGATCGCGAGAAAGGGCGCTGCAAAATGACCGCTGCGAAGCTGATACGCACTGTAAGGTAGCCAACCTGGAGGAACAATCATCGCCCCGGTTTTAACATAGTTGATGATTTGCTCTTCAGTCTCCTCACGAGCTTGCCGGTCAGCGGCTAGTTGCTGTTCAAACTCGTCCTGTGTGATTTCGCCCGAGTTCACTTGGTCAAGCAAGCCGGAAAACTCTTGTGTGTTGTCATGCTTTGATTGGTGCCGCATATAGACAGAAAACAGTTGCGGCAGCTGTGCAACACCGATGAAGAATACGACAGCCATTACTGCGATGTTGCGAGCACGCCGCTTGTCCTCCATCATCAGCGCCAACCAACCTCGCAACTGATACGTCACCGAAGTCAGCAGTAACAAACAGGCCGAAATCACTGGAAACAACAATAACATCACCGGTCCGTCGATAACCACATGTGCGATCGCGAGCCCAATAATCACAGGCAAAAACAACGCCATCGTCAAGCACGCAAATGAACTCAAGAAGTTCAGCAAAAAAATGCTGTGGCCACTCACAGGCAAATGCAAGAACTGCTTGAGCGACAGAATCTCGGACCGTTGAAGTTCGGTCATCAGCCCGACACTCCAAAAGATCAGCATCAACGCGACGATTGCTCCCCAGATGAAAAACACGGTGGTGGCCGAAGCTTGAGGTAGAAATGCAATGCCCAAACCAACCGCACTCACGAAATTGACCGCCATTGAAATGAATAGAATTACCAGCATCAATGACGCGATCAGCCCGCCGATGGCTCCAGCCTTTCGCATCTTGTTGACGGTGACTCGCCAGCGAATCCAGACGATCGTTTTCAGTTGCTGCCAGATCACGACGCGTCCTCCAACCATGTCAAACTCTGCAACGCATGTTCGTCGCGCCCGACGCGTTCGATGAAACGACTTTCCAAAGAGCTGCCTTGTCGAATTTCGTCAAGCGATGCCTGCTCGACCAACTTGCCATCAGCAATGATGCCAACGTGCGTGCAAAGACGTTCGACAATTTCCAGAACGTGCGACGTGAGAAACACGGTGGATCCTCGGGACACGTAGGTGTTCAATGTTTGGCGAATGACGCTGGACGTAACAGCGTCCACTCCTTCAAACGACTCATCGAGGAACAGGAGATTGGGGTTTGGAAGCAGCGCGGCGGCGAGCGCCAATTTCTTTTGCATGCCATGGGAGTATTCCATCGTCAGCTTTTTTTCCACGCCTGTCAGATCCAGGAGCGCGAGCAACTCTTCGCTCCGTTTCTGGACCGTAGGAACGTCGAGATTGTACATGCGTCCGACGAACATCAAGTATTCACGGGCGGTCACGTTATCAAACAACGCCAAATCTTCTGGGACGACTCCGATCTGCTTTTTGATCTCGAGCGATTCGGAAGGGTCAAGCGGATTTCGGTCAAGCACGCGCAGTTCGCCGCCCGTTGGCATCAAAAGCCCCGTTAGCATCTTGATTGTGGTCGACTTGCCCGCTCCGTTCGGTCCAAGGAACCCGTAAAACGTCCCCCGTTCAACTCGCAAATCGACACCATTCACGGCGACAAAACCGTCGAACCGTTTGAGTAGCCCTCGGGTTTCAATTGCGATACTCATGTTAACCTCGGTTTAATAGTCGAATCGTTTCCGGTCCTATCCTACGGGAAAGTAGAGGAGTGAAGCCACGGCTATTCGATCTAAAGACGACAGTCTTTGTGAAATTACTCGCTTTCCATGGAGCCGTTGAGGAGCGGAATCCCTTGCAAACATACGTCAATTTCGTCCCGGTCTTCCCGAATGCCTGATACGGATAACAGTAGCACGTGTCGGGCAATCTGAACTATGCTACGATGGCACGAACCAACCACGTGTTCGTCAGTCACTTTTGTTTCTTGCTGAAACATGATGCCAAATCGATTGCCCATTATTGTGCTTGCCGGCAGCGATTCTCGCCCTGGCGCTGCTCCCGACGGAATGGATCCCGATGAAATGCTCGCCGGCCCGAAGGGGACGATTCCGCTCCAAAACGGACGTTGCATGGCAGCTGAGTTGGTGCACCGCATCCGCGCGAGCGAGTGTTTTTCGGAGCCGCTGCTATTGGGACCGAAGCAGTGGTATGCCGACAAAGTCGATTGCGAAATCACTCACGTTGAAGGCTCACTGATCGATACGCTCCGGTTACTCGCTCGAATCATCAGCGAACGATTCGCGGGCGACGACCCCGTCGCCATTACCGCTTGCGACATCTTGCCGTCAGTGGCAGATTTTCAGCGTTTGCTAGAAAACGATTACGCTCCGCACGCCGAATCGGTGTTTTGGTGGCAGATGGTTGAATCGCAACCTGAAGACATGGGAGCAAGTTCGTGGAAACCGACTTATCACATGCCACTCCAGCAAGGCGACAGTCCGCGAACGCTTTATCCGGGGCATGTTGTCATTGTGCGTCCCAGCGCGTTGCGTTTTCAGTTAATCAATCGACTATTGGAGTTGGCTTACAAATATCGAAACCGCCCTTTGAACAAACGGCATATTGGCATCACACTTGGGGCGATTCGTGCATTGATCACCCAGGATTTGATGAACTTACGTGAATTCCAGTTGCCCGTGTTGACGTTCGTCCTGCCGTACGTCGGCCTACGCGACTTTTTCAAATACCGCAACGGCACAGCGACACTACGCGACCACGAATACTTTCTGGCCAAGACGTTTCTACATCGGCGCTTTCATCACGTCGCCAACAATCGTCCATTTGTGATTGCAGCGACTACGTTGAGATCGTTTGCGAAAGACATCGACACCAAGGCAGAGCTTGAAGAGGTTGAATCTACACTATGCGTTTCCGAGTGATGACGTACAACATTCACAAAGGGATTGGAGGTGTGGATCGTCGCTATCGCCTAGAGCGGGTCATCGAGGCAATTGCCCGGTGTGAAGCGGACATCGTGCTGCTGCAGGAAGTGGACGATGGAGTGCCTCGTTCAAACCATCACAGGCAGGTCGATATGCTCGGGGACGCGCTGGATCTTCCGCATCGAGCGTTTCAACGCAACGTCATGCTCACCGAAGGACATTACGGCAATGCGATCCTCAGTCGTTTTCCGCTGACAGATATTCAGAACCTCGATTTGACTGTACCACTGAAGAAGAGACGCCGTGCACTGATCGCGCATTGCAACGTTCGTTTCGATGGGCACCAACACACGATGCTCATTTTCAATTTCCATTTGGGCTTGGCCGGATTTGAACGCCGAATCCAGCTGCGAAGAGTGTTGTCTTGCCCGCTTCTAAAAAGGACGCACCAGCGAACGGCTGTGATTGTTGCCGGCGACTACAACGACGTATGGGGACGCCTCGGTCGGCAGATTATGGAACCCGCCAATTTTCTGTCAGTGTCAGAAAATGCCAAGACGTTTCCGGCCATGTTGCCAGTTCGGCCGCTCGACCGCATTTTTTACCGAGGCCGACTGAGCCTGGATCATAGTTATGTTTCGCGTACGAAGGTTGCACGCGAAGCATCTGACCACCTGCCCCTGGTGGCTGAGTTTGAGCTGCAAACCGAATAGCACTTGCTTTACCGCGTCGAACGACGCTCAAGAACTTTAGCGACGAATGGTCTGAACGATTTGCTCAGCAACAGCCAGCAGTTCCCTTGCTTGGTTTGGCCCAGCGTTTACAACAAGATCAACGGCCTGCATGATCAATCGTGATGCGGATTCAAGTTCTTTTGAACTTACCGGGCTTGTCGGAGTCGCCGCTACACCATTCAACAATGTAGCGATATCTAAATTGGGTGTGCGAGCAGCGATCCGTCGTTTCTTCTCTTGAGATTTTATGTTGCTCACAAATGCGGGTGAAACGGTGATTCCTTGTTCTGCCAACGTCGCAACGATCTCACTCGGCGATCCAGTCTCCGATTTTTCAAGTGCCTCTCTCACCGCTTGCGACTTGTTGACCTGATCTTTTGACTTTGCCATTCTCTACCTTCGAAGCGTTGCGGGGAGTCGTCGCTGGGTAACAGTGCGTTCGACCTCCCTCTTCGCGCACGTTATGTCAGCGGGTTGTTCACAGGTGTTTACTTAAAATCTAATCGATCTCACTCTCTTTACCTACCTGACGATATCATGTCAGTGGCGGCGCGCACGGGCGGTTTGCCGTCCAGCACAGGTCTGAACACCTAGTTTCGCAGCCTTTCTAACGCCATGGTTTAGTGGCGGATTTCCGTCACTTCGGGTAACTTACTTTGAGGGTAAGAGGTCTGTCACAGACTTACCGTTTGAATCGATCACTCTTACGACACTGTCGTGTCCTCCGTATGCGATCGTTGCCCCGTCCATACTACTAGAGACCGTGTATAGAAAGTCTCCTGCTCGGCCAATGCCGTCTCGTGCCCCGCCCTGATTGCAGCGGTATATCGATTGATCACCACTCACCGCAACGAACTGATCGTTAGGTCCATAGTGTTTGAGTGCTGTGACTTCTTTTCCGAACCCCTGAATTGTCCTTAACTGTGAGCCGTCGTTCATGTTCCACAATTTGACGACTTTGTCGGCTCCGGCCGTTGCAAGCACGCGAGCATCCGCCTGCCAGCTAACAGATAGAACATGATGCGTATGCCCTTCGAAGTTGCGCACTAATTCGCCGGTTTGCACGTCGAACACTTTCATAAAACGATCAGCGGCAGCTGAAGCCAGTTTCGAACCGTCCGGTGAAAACTGGATGCTGTAAACCGTATCACTGTGCGCGTTTTCGAAATCTCGAACGAGGCTTCCGTCAGTCAAACAGTAGATTCTCAGCTCCCCGCGCCGTGAAGGCTCTCCGCCGCCAAGAGCGACCGATTGGCTGTCCGGACTGATAGCGATCGCGGTTACTCGATCGGCCAGCGGTGAATCTCCGCTTGGATTGCCAATCGAATATGCGTGCGACCACGATGGCAGAGCATTGACCGTGTGGACTGTTCCGTCGGTGTTCACGACTGCCAATGTTGCGTCTGATTCATATGCTAATGCGACGGAATTGCCCTGAGTGATGACCTGAATGGGAGCAGCGTTTGACGTGGCAAAAACGTAAATGCTGTCGCGGCACAACGCAGCAGCGTGCAGACCATCTTGCGATATCGACAGGCTATCAAATGCAAACTTAAACTCGTTAGCAGCGGTTTCTGCCGCTTTGAATTTCGCTTCAAGCATTTCTGCTTCTTTTTTTGCAGCATTCAACGCGGTTTCGGTGTCGTTCAGTGTGGACTTCGATCGCTCGATAGCTCGTTCCGCTTGAGCAATGGAGGCGACCGCCGTCTCTAATGTTTTTGCCGCATCGGTTTGTTCGCGTTGCTTTGTCTCTAGGTTCTTTTTCTTTTCGTCGACGGCCTTCTTGAACGGCTCTAGAGTTTTCTCAACTTCCGCGATTGTGGCCATAGCCTCGCTAATCGACTTGGCAGACGCTTCTTTGGCACTGCTGGCTTCGCTGGCATTGGCAAGAGAGGCTGCACGTGCTTCGTCGGCTTTGTTCTTTTCAGCGTGTGCTTGCGTGGATGCCGCGTTCGCTGCGTCATATTTGGCTTTTAAATCAGCGTTTTCTTTGTCGGTGTCGAATGCTGATTTTGCCTTTGCCACCGCGTCAGTTGCTTCGGCCGCCTTTGTTGC
This sequence comes from Planctomycetales bacterium, assembly GCA_020426925.1. Classification (GTDB taxonomy): domain Bacteria; phylum Planctomycetota; class Planctomycetia; order Pirellulales; family Pirellulaceae; genus JAGQPC01. The sequence continues at coordinate 5,678 of JAGQPC010000893.1, forward strand.
AGCAGCGACGTAGGCTTGTTGAGCACGCACAAGCTCGTCAAGGAATTGGTCGTACTTGCCCTTCGATTCGGCTAGTGTCTTGTTTGCGGAATCTTGTGTCTCCTTGGCCTTGGCTACTTTTGCATTCGCTTCATCGAGCGTCTTTTGGGCATTGTCAAATTCGTCCTTTGCAACCTTTGCTGCATCGTCTTTCTTTTTCTTTTCTTCTTCAGCCTTGCCTCTGTTTTCTTGGCTCTTCTTGAGATTATTTTCTTCTTCGGTTAGACGTTTCTTGGCCGCTTCGTTGTCAGCGTTTGCGTTGTTGACTTGGCGGTTTTGGACGTCGCGCGCGAATTGTGCGTTTGCCTTCTTTGACAGAAGTCGATGATCAGTTTTGGCCGTACCAAGCAGCGTCCCATCGGTAATATTCCAAGTGCGGACTTCGCCCGAACCGGTAGCGGCCACGATGCGGTTCGAAACCTCGCTGCCTGCGACATGGCGTGCTGGTGCACCGGCGTCGAGCTGCCGAATCTGATTTTTTTCGGCCACGTTCCAAATGCGGACCGTATTGTCAGCAGCGCCAGTTACGAGGTTTTCTCCAACAAAGCCAATGGTAAGCACTTCCCCGCCGTGCCCTGACAGACGTCCGATGCTTTCGAGTTGTGCCGAACCATCAGTCGATACTGCCCGATACAACTGAATGTCATTAGGTTTTTCTGCTAATGAAACGGCTACCGTATCTCCACTCACGGCAACGACTTTTGAGGGCGATGAAAACGCCGACGATGCGACAGCATCCGGATTACCTACGTCACAGATGAGAACACCTTCCGCATTCGCTGCGACGAGTTTCGTTGCATCTGCGTTTAGGGCTGCGGCCAATGGGCTTGCAATCTTGATTTCGCGGCGCGTACCAGCTACTAGGATCGTCACTTTGTCAGAGTGGAGCGTAACCGTCGTAGCGCCGTCCGTAGCAGCGATGCGTTGAACTCCTTCGAGATTCGCGACCGGCTGAAACTGAGGCGCATCGCTTTTCCAAACTTTTGCGGTTCGGTATCCGCCCGACACGATCCACTGATTGTCCGGGCTAATCGCGAGTGATTGGACCATGTCCAAATGGGCGGTTTCGCCGTGCTCGGAAACCAACGAGGAATCAACGAGCTGCCCCAGCGACAAACCGCTCGGACCGTGGTGCAAGAAGATATGATTTGCGCGGCCAACGGCAACGAACCTGCCGTCGTTTGAAGTGCTCACAGCCAAAACCGGATTCACGACCGCGGGCAATGGCTGCCAATTGATCTTCGCATCCACAGCGGTGGTGCCGGCTTTTGCGCCTTGATCAATCCACAATTTAATAATCGCCAATTCCTGTGGGGCCAGATTGCTTGCTCCAACTTCATTGTCTTCCGGTGGCATTACAGGATCGTCGGCGTGAGTTGCCAACGTAAACAGATAGCTTTCCTCGCTGTTTCCTGGAACAACGCCCGCACCTGAGGAACCACCTTTTATGATTGTTGCCGCCGACTCCAGAACAATGTCACCTTCAGCATCCGTTTCGTTGTGACACGCGAGACAGTTCTTTCGCAAAATCGGCAGGACCTCTTTTGCGAAATCAACATCGGTTTCTCGCGAGAGTTCCGCGACCGGAAGAGGAGCACTGGACCCGATGGCGCAAACCGCAATAGCAGTAGTGAAAGTGACGAACTGAATGGTGGATAGCGGCATATTCATGTCAGTAATCAGATAATCGTGAACCGTAGAAGCAACTTGGGGCGAACGCGTTACTACTTGTCGGCAGGTTGTACTGGCGACGATGCAGCAGCTTCCGCTGACGTTGTTTCTGGACTTGGTTTGTCAACTACGAGTGCTACTGTGGCGGTGTCTTCGATATCGATTCCGCCAAACTTCAGTTTTAATTTCAGTGGATATTCGTAACGCCCAGGCGCTGTCGTCGAAGCAACCTTAAACGAGAGCTTTGTGGCGGTCGCATCCTTGCCGATCGACTCGATAGTGAGCGGTGGATGTTTGTCGGGAATGGTTGCTGATATCTCGACGGCGTCCGCAAATCCGAAGTCACGCGAGATTTTCAGTTCGCCGTTTGCGTCAACCTCGCCGGACTCAGGAACTGACGATTTGACTTCGGGAGAATCTACCGTTACCGGAGATTTCGCGACGTCGATCGTGACAGCCGTCGAAGTTACTACGACTTGCGCGTCGCGAGGGCCGTCCTGCTTCTTTGTGTTGTTCAAGCGTTCTTCAAGCGACTTGCGGAATTGTTCGGCTCGCTGCTTCTTTTCTGATGCTGCTTTCAGAGCTTCTTCCGCGTCGGCGAGCGTCTTCTGTGCGGCCTCTTTCTCCGTCTGTTCGCTCACCTCAGCAACACGTTTCGTGGCGTCATCGCGGCTTGCGGTCGCTGACTGTTCGGATGCCACGTAACCTTTCAGCTGCTCGCCAAATTCAGCGAGTTGCTTTTCTACTTCGGAAATAGCAGCTTGATTACGCGTGATATTCGCAGCGACCTGGCCGGTCAAGTAAAACGTGTATCGGCCCGGTTGCACTTTCGCATTGTTGAGCGGAATCTCGAGCGTACCGTCGTTGGCGTCGTTTTTTAGGACCAGTTCTTTGGGTTTGATTTCGCCCGGTAGTTCAATACTGTTCAGCTTAAGTTCGCCTTTCACTTCGGCATTCCGCGTGTACTTCACGGGGATGTTGAGCGTGCCGCCCACGGACGTTCGCCACTGTTGATTGTCATCCATCGAGACGACGATAGGCGGGCGTTCGACCGCCGACTTCACCGAAACGAAAACTCGCTCTGCTGGTCGACGTGACGGGCGTTGAGCTCCAATGTTCCCTGTGTCGTCGGTCAAGACACCGAACGTTGCAGATCGAACAAGAGTTTCGTCTTCGATCGCAGCCGTGCCGACGACTTCGATTGCCGCGTAGGATGGCTTTGCGTTGGTGTCAGCGGCCAGCACAATTGCCGCTTCGGTTTGGCCTGGAGCAACAGTTGTTTTCGAGGAGGTCACACCGGCTGGAAGGTTCGCTGCCTCCAGCGTAAGTGGTCCGTTAAAGCCTCCATGCCGAATCACATCGACCAAGACTTCTCTGCTTTCACCCGGCAATAGCGCCAGACTAGCTCGTTCGACGCGTTTGTTGTTGTTTTCTACTCGGTAGCGCTGAGTCCACGCAATCAGCGAAAAAGACGGCTTGGCTAGGGTCACCGCGAGCCGGTAAGTGGCACGCGGATCACTCCTGGCGTTCCCGTACAGATCTCTGACGCTGACACAGTAGTCGCCGTCTTCAGGGACAGTGAATCGCACGGAGGGACTCGTTCCCGCATAGTCGAGACCTCGGGGAACGCGTCGTCCGTATCGACCTCCGTCAAGGTTGGAATCGTCGGTAACGTTACGATTCGCGAATGATTCTTTTCCCTCTCCGTCTTCGCCGACTTGCCAAACGTAGACGGCTGGATCGATTTCGATACCCATGGGCGACGAGTGAACTTCGATCTGGAGCTGCTGCCCTTTCGTAGCTTGAAAGCGAATCCAATCTTGATCACGACGCGGATACAACGTGCCGCTATATTCGACCGGCAACGATACCCGAGTCGCGTGCTCGCGCTCGTTCGGCTCGGCTTCTACCATCAC
>JAGQPC010000894.1 GCA_020426925.1 Planctomycetales bacterium
GTCGAAATAGATCGATTCGATATTGTTCTTGTGATCGTTACAGCTGAGTTCCAACGTCGAATAGGGAGTTTCCTGACCGATGCCTTCCGCTGCGATGTGGTCCAACGTTCGAGCAAGCGGGTACGCGGAATTTTCGACTTCATATGGGGCGACGCTCGTCAAAAAACAAGACGCTGCCTGCGCGTGGGAGTCTGTTCCTTGTTGAAAGGTGCGGTCGAGCCCGGTGATCAGCGAAATCTTGTCTCGCACTTTGTGCAGCGAGGCGAGCGTTGGCGTAAATGTCAACGGATGACTTCCGACGGGCGCGGTCCGGCCTTCGAAACGCCACACGTTGTTCTGGCCTGCAAACTGCGGAATCTCGCGATCCTGTTCGCCAGGAAAGAATCCGCGGCGCACGATTCCATTTGGCAAATAGAAGAACGCCAATCGAGTCGCGGGAGTTTCTTTGCCCGTTTCGGCCGCGTGTGCACTCTGGAAGCTCTCGAGCCAAGGCAGACTTAACGCCGCTCCACTGGCTGTTGAGAGAAACCGACGTCGTGAAAGTGGGAATTCATTCTTCATTTTCACCACCGTTGCCTGGACTGGATTCGGGTTGGATGTTTTTGTGCAAGAACGGTTCGCTCATCGCAATGTGCTTGAGCACCGACCGCATTGAATCGGTGCCAGCCATTGCCTTATTCGTGATTTCGTCTAATGCCGGCGAGTCGGCAGGGCCAACTTCGCGACCAAGAGCATAACTTAACAGATGCGACGCGAAGGCACGAATGAAACGCTGCTTTTGCTGAACGATTAGCTGCTTAAATTCGACCGCCGTTTTGAATTCGTACTGATTGAAAAGTTGTCCGCTGACGTCAACATCTCGGCCGTTGTCGTATTTATCGCGCCAAACTCCTGTTGGCCCGTAGTTTTCCAACGCAAAACCAAGCTGGTCGATTTTATTGTGGCATCCTGCACAGTCGGACCTCTGACGATGGACAGCCAGACGTTCGCGAATCGTCAACTTTTCTAGTGCGGCCGCGTCAACTTCCGGAAGAGGCGGAACGTCGGCCGGCGGCGGCTCGGGAGGATCATTAAAGATGACCGTGTTGATCCACGCTCCACGCGTGATCGGCTGCGTTCGCGTTGGAGTCGACGTCATCGTCATCACTGCCGCATTCGTGATCACGCCGCCTCGCCGAGGATCGTTGAGCGAAACGCGCCGAAACGTTTGCACTTGGACTTCCGTTCCAGCATTGGAAGACCCTTCGTAGTTCGCCTCCAGCATTTTGCTCTGCCACGTGAACTTCGGATCGATTAGTTCAATGACCGAACGGTCTTCCACAAAAATCGTTTCGAACAGCAGCAAAGGTTCGGAAACCATGTGCATGCTGGTTCGATACCCTTGATAGTAAAAGTGTGAAAACTTTTCTGGATCGGGAATCGCCGTCACCAAACGTTCCAGCTGCAGCCATTGAGCAGGAAAGTTATCGCAAAACCGACTCGACCGCCGATCGTTCATCATGCGATCGATTTGGTTACTCAATATCTCCGGTTTGTGAAGCCGGTCTTGCTCGGCCAAATCCAGTAACGCGTCATCCGGAATGCTGCTCCAAAAGAATTGCGACAATCGAGTGGCGAGTTCGAAATCGCTGATCGGGTATCGGCCCAAGTTGGATTCGACGGAGGAATCGGCTGCTTCTCGATCTTCGTGGAGATAGAGAAATTCCGGCATGGCCAAGACCGCGCTGACCGTTTTCCGCATTGATTGCTCGAACGACGCTCCGGCCGAAAGTTGAGCTTCCGTGAAGTCCGAAAACCGATTTAGGGTGTCTTCATCGACAGGGCGGCGGAACGCTCTTCGCAGAAGGCGTTTCAACCGCGCGCGGATGGCATCGCTACGCTGCGTCTCTTTTTCGGGATCGGAAATCAGCCAACTCCAGCAACCGCACTCTCTTTCATTTAGATCCGGGCTTTCTGAAATTGTTTGGCTCAATTGCAAGAACGATTCCATCAGCAGCGGCGACAGTGAAAGATGGTCCGCGCGATTGTCAAAACCGTGTTCCGCTCGTTTGTCTTGAGGAAACGCCGCGACACCGCGAAAACCTTCCGGACGTTGGTTATCGATGTCTTTGCTAAGCGGACGGCACGAAACGCGAACCTGATCCGGCATCTTTTTCTTTTCCGGCTTGAAGTAGTTTTCACGCCGCCGGAGCAACCGCTCGTTCATCTGAAAGATGTCGCGGTCGAGTTCCAGCAAATCGACAACCGCATTGTTGTATTGGAACCGGTTCATCCGCCGAATTGGTATCGGTTCGAACGGCAGAGATTTTAGTGCGGTCTGCAAGATCGAATGCAATTCTGCAACCATTCGCTCGCGGGTTTCGTCCGGTAAAGGCGGCTCATCTTCTGGCGGCATGACGTGATCGCGCAAAACGGAAATCAGATCTTCGATCAGAGCGGGCTGTTCGGTCAACGCAGCGGCAGATGCAACACTCGACAGATCGATATCGCCTTCCGCATTGCCGTCCTTGCCGTGACATTTCGTGCAACGATTTTCGAAAGCTGCAACGAGCTTTTCGCTTGCGCAAACCACATTAAATGGAGACGTCGCTATCAACAAGGTTACGATTGAAAGCCATGCGAATTTCATTTGATACAACACCGAATTTGCAAGAGCGAGAAAACGCCGTACAGGGTACCAGCGCGTTTTGATTTTCGGGCAGCTCGTAGTGGATCTTGCTAAAGATCCCGTATGCCAGGAAGTTTAGCAACTTCCACTACGTAGAATTTAAGCTGACGCTGATAGTGTAACCGATCAGAAGGGAGCTTGAGCGTAGCGACGGAACTTTCGCGCACCAACATCGCTGCTAAACGGTTTTCGAGTGTGGCCGGGGGCGAGCGTGTGTGAGCTCCCGGATTTCGGTGCTGGGGGCTCGCATTCGCTCGACCGCCAGCCACCCATTTGCGTCACATGAATTGACGGAATTCAGTAGTCTGAGAAAGTCCCGCGTTACTCTCCGCTCCTAGCGCTGCGAACGTGCGGCCGGCGTTTCGGCGATTTCAACAGACATCAGTCGCTCGAAATCTGATTCGATATGGTAGTTGTGGCATTTCAGACACGACTCGCCAGCTGCCTTGGGAGAATGGCAGTTCGCGCAGGCTTCTTTGCTGATGTTGGCAAAATTGCTGACGACGTTTTCAGCTGGATCGCTTGAAGCGTAGTTCTTCGTCGTGTCCGCTTGCTCGTTGAGCTGATGACACGCCGAACAGTCGCCCAGCTGCGGCAAAATCAAATGCGGCGAGTGCGAAAACTTCGTGAACTCACGTTTCGTTTTCGGCTGCTTGCCATACCAATTGACGATGGCTCGGTCATCATGTCGATCGATGCTGTGGCAGGATGCACAGTGGCCGGTGGTCGTCGGCTGGCGCAGGTCTTCAAATAAGTTTTGTCCACCTGCTCCCAATTTGTCTCTGTGTGTTGCCAGCGTGTCATACAAAGCGGTCATTACGGGATCGTCGTGCTGAATCGGACGATAGCCAATCGACAACGCGTCGTCGTCACGGAACCAGCCAACCGGGCCAGCCGATTCGTAGAAAGCAGCCGGCTGAACTGCGCTGGATCCATCAGCAGGTGACTCGGCGATGTGCCGTTTGTCAACTTGGCCAACACGCGGCGCTGATTGCCCGGTCATCCAACTATGGACGGCCGCTTCGATCACCGATGGTGGGATGACGCGTTGGATGCGGTTCACGAGATCAGCGATTTCATTTGTGTCGATCGAGTCTGCCGTGTCGGGCAAAGCGAGTCGCTGCATCAATCGCTTAATTCCAAACACGATCTGCGACGCAGCGGCAAGTTGCGCTGGATCGTCTCGGTCCACATCCAAGAAATCGAACGGAGCATCAAACTGCCGCAGTGCTGCTCTCGCTTTCGGATCGCTCTCCAACATCATGCGCATAGCGGGAGGCAGGCCGCCATCAAAATCGCCCGACGCTGAATCAGGCCACGCACCAACATCAATGCCCGCGTCTCGAAACGCCTCGACGTCAATTGACGGGATGCTGAAAAACGCAATTCCGTCGCTGGAAGGAGACGTAATGGTCGCCTCATGACAAGCTTGGCAACTCTCGAAGCTAACGACACTGCGGATCCCTTTTTCTCCCGAGCGGACGTGGCACGACTGACATTCGAATGTTTTGTTGTCTTTGACAAAATGCTTGAATTGATGTGAGGTGTGATCGAAAGCAATTCGTGTGCGGCGACGGTGAGGCCAATTCTGAAACTCTGGATGGTCGTCGAACTGATGGAAGTTCTCGACATGGCATGTTGAGCACTGCTTGTTGGTCAGCGCAGACAGATTGTGCATCGCACCGTGATGTTCCTTGTGACAAACCGAACAAGCAATTTCTTTGGAACCGTTTGAGTGTTCATACGCCACATTCTTGAGTCCACTTCGGACTGCGGCCTGATCGGTAAGCTCTTTCAATTCGTTGACCGTGATTCCGTGTGGAGCCAGCGCGGTCAAGCGATCAAATGAATTTTCGTGGCAGTGTAAACAGAGTCTCGATTGCGACCGCGGAAGCGCTTCGTCGCTGGACGGATGTCGCCAATCCAAGGGCACCAGCCAGTCAGCTAGAGAATCGTCGCCCGCTGCGTGGCAAGCTGAACATCGATTCGCGCTGACTTTGCGATTCAAGATTTGAGCGTGGGCTGTCGTGAGCCCACCCGGCGCCAACGCTT
>JAGQPC010000895.1 GCA_020426925.1 Planctomycetales bacterium
GCTCCTTCGATGTTCCAGCTCATGCCGGTTCGTTCGAGGCGGTCTTTGACGACGTTGCGGCAGGCGCCTTCGATGACTCCGCTGGCGATCGGGTACCCACCGTGCCGCTGGGCAGATCGTCGGTGCTATCGGGCGTTCAGAATTGGATAACGATCGATATTCACTTTCATTCGACACGGCCATGGACGAACAGCCCGACAGCGTGCAGGTCATCGTAAAGGCGAACGCTGTCGAGTACCTTCATGACGCAATTACGTTTACCGATCAACTTGGGCGAGAAATCGTCGCGGAAACAACGTCCCTTGGATTGACCGACACCTTCGTTGCAACCGTTCCAGTTTCAAATGAGACGGAGCTGCAAATTAGTTTGGCCGCCAGTCATCCGTTCGACTATTCGATTGTTGTCTCGGCCGGTGTCTCGATGGGCAAATCCATTGTAGGCGAACAGTCCGGTACTGATGTATCGGCTCAAACTGTCACAGTCGCTTCTTCTCCGACGGTTGTTTGGGCCATGGACGGAAACCAGCTGGTGCGATTCGATCCAAGCGATTGGGCCGAGATCGAACGTTTTGATTCGCCAATAGATACACAACTCGCAGACAGACTCGTCACGGACGGAAGATACATCTACATCGGCACGGACCGTGTCTATCGAATTGACCCAACGACTCGAACCGCGGTACCGATCACCGGTGATTTGAACGTACTGAGTATCGAGCTCACGGACGGTGCAATATTGACAAACGGTCGCCTGATCGGAACGGGCCTCAATGACGAACGCCCTGTGGCACGCTACATCTCTAATGAACGAGTCGCCATCGCTGCGGATCTCAACCGTTATTTCGTCGCTAGGTTTGGAGCGATCGAAGTGTTTGACTATACGTCAACCGAGGTCAATCCTCCGCCATTCGCGACGTTTGACTTGTCACTGTCGGTAGAAATCAATGCCCTTGCGTATGCCAATCGCACACTGTACGCAGCAGCTCACAACAAGGTCTTTTCCTTCGACCCGCTGACCGGATCACTCATTGGCGAATGGACCATTGAGATTAAGCAGGGACTCAAAGGGCTCTCCGTTGCGCCGCTTGAACCCATCAACCATGACGATCGCCTCCCGACCTCCCAGGTTGCGTTACTACTCGATCAACCGGCTTATCTTCCTGGAAGCGACGTTAATGTTACTGTTCTGTCAGACCAAATGAACTCGTCAGCATCCGTTGTGGTAGAGCTGTTCTCCTCCTCTGGCGACGTGGAGTTGCTGAAGTTGACGAACGTCCGGCCTGGAGTATTTCAGGCCACGATACCGACTGCCGATTCTCTTCTTGATTTGCCGGACGGTGTCCTGAACGCAGCCGACGGTGATTATATTACGGCGCAGTTCGTCCAAACCAGCGACGGCGGAACGTCGTTACTGACAGCTTCAGCGGCCGTTGTTGATCTGGACCGCGCGACCGTCCCGACCATGACACTAGATTTACCGGCCGGGCATGGGGGACTTTTTCAGGTTCATCAGCTGCGGGCAATGCTGGACGCGGACTTCCCAAGCGTCAGTGGCGTTGTCGTTCCTGATGAAAGTGCACCAATCCCATTCAAGCTAACCGACGATTCTGAGCACATCGTGATACCGGCGGCGAATGTCGATCGAAACGTAGCCCTTTATCTCGCCGCCGCTTCCGGCGTAGCAGAACTGACCTATGTGGGACACGCATTCGAACTTGACCGGGACAATGACGGCGCTGCCGACATCAACGACCTGGATCTGGTCTGCCAAAACGTTCACCAGTCGCCGAACAGTCCGGTCAATGACCTAAACGCCGATGTCGTTTATGCCGCTGATGTCAACATCTTCCGCGCCGCGTTGGGGATCTCGGTTGGAGACGCAAATGGAGATGGGGTGTTTGATTCGTCGGATTTCGTTGCCAGCGATGCAGCTAACGGATTCCTCCAACACCACCTAAACGCCCTGTAGACCTTCCCGATGGGTCGTGCTGAAATTGGCTGGCCCTCAGATATAAGATTGCCTAAGGAAACCAATGGCATAGGAGACAACACAACAGGGCTTTGTCCTAAACTAAGTAGAATGTCCCAACGGAATTATTCGAATCCGGACGTGGGCGGAGCGAACTTTATCTTCTCGATCAGCTTGATCACGCTGTCGTTCTGGATGTAGCCGGAAACTGCTGTGACTGCTTCGATCACGTGTGTGTACGCTAGTTGGTAATCGCAGTCGAGTTCAATCTCGGCCGTTTCGCGAATGCTGCCAGGACCCGATTCGTCGCCGATCAGTCCTCGAATGTGCATGTGAAGATCGGTGAAGCTCGTGAACGGAACGTCGTTCAGCGCAATACCCGTAAGTTTGCCTTCGTCGTCAGCCGTCAAGCGCAGCTTCATCGCCAGCGGCATGATCTCGGGCGTTGTCGGCGAGTCACCTTGAAGAGGCATTTTGACATTAAAGTCGCCCTCTTGCGCCACGATCTTAAACGACATGATAAAGAACACCAGCAGCTGAAACACGATGTCGATCATCGGAGTCATCTGCAATTCAATTTGCTCTTCAGCGATGTTGCGAGTTTTGCGGATCTTCATGAGTGTGCTCGTTTATTGATTGCCAAGAATTCGAATCGCGGACCGAAGTCGTCAGTGCAATTCCTCTTGCTTGGCGCGCAGCGCAAATTGGTCAAACTTCAGCTCTTGACAAATCTGGATCACTTTTTGCACGTCACCGGTTTTGGCGTCTAGGTCGGCACGGATGATGACGGTGGCATCGCTGGGCGATTTTTCCTTCAGCCGTAGGAAATTCGTCTCGCGCGCCATGTACGTTCGCAACGATGACAGCGGCACCTCTTCAACGCCGAATAGAATTTGGCTGTCGTCGCGCAGCTGGATGAAGATTGGGTACTCGAATGGAGCTTCGGGCGGCTTCGCGAGCTGACTCTGGGGAAGCGTGATTTCTTGGTTTTGATCGGCCTCAGTGAAGTTGATCAACACCATGAAAAACGCGATTAACTGGAATGTCATATCGATCATCGGCGTCAGATCTGCTTCTGCAAGGTGTGGGCCTTTTCGACGGATTCGCATGGCTACACTTTCAATCGTGAAACGCAGTTTGTAGAAACAACGTGAAGCGAACTCTACGTCGACTTTTTCTTGTCGAGATTCTCAAATCGGCTCATCAAGCCCTCGCTGAGAATACCAACTTCCAAAACGAGCCGGGCGATTTGGTTCCGCAAAATGTTGTAGCAGGCGATCGCCGGAATCGCGATCAGCAGTCCGATCAGCGTCGTGAACAACGCTGTCGAAATCCCGCCTGCAAGCTCTGACGGGCGGGGCTGAGTGTCGGTGTTCGCAATGATTTGGAATGAGCTAATCATGCCCTGCACAGTTCCAAACAATCCGATCATCGGGCTGATCGTGCCAATCAGCTGCATGTAGCTAAGCCGATGTTCGAGCTTCATGTTTTCTTCTTCGCCGATCTCTTGCATCGCCTCGATCGCTTGCGAATAGCCGGACGATAACTTGGCGAGCCCGGCAGACAGAACTCGGCCCAAGAAAGAATCGTCGCTCTTGGCGAGTTCGTAAGCTTCCTGATATCGACGTTCGTTCAGGTGCGTTTCGAATCCTTCCAGCAGCGACATAGGGCAAACGTTCTCGCGTCTGGCCGTCATGATGTTCATAACGATCAGGGCAACCAACGTCACCGACAGTGTCAGGAACACGCCTGAGTAACCCCAACCCAACGCGTCAAATGCCCATTCCAGATAGTTTGGTGGCGGCACCGAATCACCTGTATTGGCAGGTTGGTTCTGAGCATTCTCGTCACCCTGGCCGAATGCGACGCTGGGCGAAGTCATGACGCCAAAGCCTGCCGACAGAGTCAGGCACGCAAGCAAAAAGAAAACGAGTCGAGATTGCCGATTTCTTGAAAGAAGCCTCATATTGATCTCCGCTTCGTGAGATGGCCAGTTGGTAATTTTAATGGCCGTTTATCCGCTGAATGGAAACGTTACGAACGTTTTGCCCACACGGTTCCGGCATATCGTTGAGTTAAAATCTGCCGAGCCTCAACGGCGCGACCTGGTTTGTTCAAATCGTTCCACAGCGACGAAAGGTTATACAGGGCCTCGGCGTGTTCATTACGTTGCCCAAAAAATAGTACGTCGACATGTAAAAATGCGAGTGCCGCATCCATCTTTTTTCCGGTCTTCAAGTATGCCAGCCCCAATGCGTTATACGCCGGAGCCAGAATGCCGCCGTCTGTGGGGTCGTTGTTGGCGATAACAGAATCGATCGCAGTGATTGCGGACTCGTCGCCTTTGGCGGCCAAGCACGCTGCATGGCCAATTTCGGCCAGCGTTTTCTGACGAATCGCTTCTTCACCTGCGGCCGGAATACGAAGCACTTCCGCGTATTTTTGTTCTGCTTCCGCGTACTGCTCCGTAATCCGCAACGCATTCGCTTCCAGGATGCCGCCTCGCAATTTGTATTCAGGAAACGGAGCTTGTGCAAACGCACCGTAGTATTTCGCGGCAGCGTCGAACATACCCAGCATTACTGCCAAATCACCAAGCAGCTCGGCAGATTCGTAGTAGTGAAAGCTCTCGTTGTTTTTTTTGAGGAACCGAGCCAGCGCGGATGCAGCCTGCTTCGCATCACTCTCGCCACGCAACGCCAACATGCCTTGAGAATAGGCCTTGCAGAATTCAATTTCCTCCAACACGATTTTGGAATCGCGGCTGTCCGGCTGAATGCGTTCGAGCGCGTCCAGTGCTTGCTCATACTGCTCGCTGATCATGGAGCGCCGAGCTGTCTTGAGACCTCCCGGTTCGCCAGAAAACGTCACTCGGCGGATGTCCACGACGTCAATTTTCTTCGTGCCAGAACTGGCCGCCAATTCGATCGCGTTCCGCGACGTTGATGTGATTTTCCCCAGAACGTTCGAGCTTCTACCGGTCCTCTTCTTCAGCACGACGGTATCCTGCGCTAACGCCGAACTGGCGACCACCAGCATCAACAATGTCGCGGCGAAGCTCCGGAAGGACTCGCGAGCCCATGGCTTATTTCGCTCAATCATATGCCTACCTTTCACTGTGCAATGCCCGTTGGTTTGTCACCCAGTGCAACTTGCACTTTTTTCAATAGCGCATCGTATTCTTGTTTTCGTTCGGAGCCGCCGAGTTCAGGATACATCCGCGACGTCATCACGATTTCGTTTCTTGCAGCATGGAGATGTTTTTCCTTGTCGGTTTTTCCGGACTTCATCGCGAGGTGGTAGCGGCACAATTCTAGGTTGTACCGGCATTCGTGGAACAGCTCGCGAAACTTGGCATCTCTAGCCAACACGGTCGACAATCGCCCCCATCCCCAAATCAGGTTTTGACGGCGAGTGGCAACGAACTCGGCACCCACAATCGCTTTCTTGTAAGCGTTTTTGTCTTCATTGCCCCATGCTTGGAAAGTCTTCGCGGCTTCAATCTGCACGTGAACCTGCATTTCGTTGCCGTCCAGCAATTTCACGAATTCCGCGACAGCCGCTTCAAAGGATCCCGATTCTCGCATGGCGATGGCGACTCGTAATCGCAAGATATTACGCAATTGGTCGTCCACGTCGGACCTTGCCAAAACTTGTTGGTAAAGCTCCATCGATCGCCGCGCTAACGCTCGACCCTTCGCCGTAGTCGCGCCGCCTGGACCGGTCAGCAACGACGCGAGCTTTTCAAAAGACTCGGCAGTCCAAGCAAGTGTCGTTGCGTTGTCCGACGCGTTTGCTATACGGTCGAGCACGCGTTCATAACCAGCAGCGAGTGCGTCGCGGCTGCCGGGCTGAGCTTCTTGGATTTGAGATTGCAACGCTTGGGCCAGTTTGATGTATTCTGCAGTGAGTGCTTGCTGACCATTCGGGACGCCGGACAGTTTGTCTTTTAGTGCGTCCATGCTTTGCATCGCTTTGTCAAGCACCGCTTGCGTGTTCGGCGACGTGGGCAGACTTCCGATTAACGCTTGAATCGAAAGTAGGTACGTACGTCGCTCCATGCCTTCAGTGAGGATGCTATTCTGGGCCACCAGCGTTAGCGGGCCCGACGCCGGGTCCTCTAGCAGCTCCAATGCCTTCGCAAAATCGCCTCCGTCCACATAGCTGGAAGCTAACGACAGCTGGGCCTGAACCAACGCACTGCTCACTCCTTCAGCTCGCTTGCTCTCAATACCAGCGTTCAATAACTTCAATGCTCGGTCTTTCGTCGCGGTCAACGAGTCAGAAGTTTGACCGCTCCCAAGCATCTTGCGTTGCTTGAGATAATCGGCCCAGATTGTTTGGCCAATGTAGAGTTCGAGTTTGGCTCGCCGATCCGATTTCTCATCCAGCTTGCCGAGGTATTCTTCGGCGCGGTCGTAGTCCTTGGCTTCTATAGCATCGCCGATGATGATTTCAATTGCGTCTTTCGCACCGTCACTGTCCGGCCACCGCTGTAGCAAGAATCCTGCGATATTGGTGAGGCGAGTCGACGCATCGCCTGCGAAATCGGCATCGTTACTTCTGATGCGTTTAAGGGACGTGAGAGCTACGCGAGCTGCGTGTTGGCCAAAGCGAGTGTCCGAATAACGTCGAGCGATAAACTCGCCGAGCACGCTGGCGCGGTAATCGTCTTCGCTTAGATAGTAGTAGATCGCCAAGTAGTATCGCAAACTGTGGAGCTGGTTGTCCGTTGCATCGTCACCTGCGAGGCGAATCGCTTGCTGCAATAGCCTGATTTCAGTGCGGCGCAGTTCTTCGAGTTTTGTCGTCGCCGCATCAATTTCAGTCTGAATCGCAGTACGAGTTGCTTCGTTGGCGACATCGTCTAGGCGCTTCGTCAGCAGCTTTACAGTAGCCATTGCGACCTGATGTTCATCCCGCACCTCACTGGCTTGCTCAAACGCATCCGCAAAATCGTCTGGTGGTTTTCGGCCGTCAGCGGTTTGCGTTGACTTCGTGATTGAAACGAACAGTTCCTGAGCTTCTCGCTGGTATGGACTGGGCGCCTTGGAAACTTCGTTCAGAAGTCGGCGAGCATTATTGACGGCTTTGTCTCGATCCGAACTTCCGACCGTCTTTGATTTTTCCAGGTAGGACTGAGCTAACGAAGACTTAAGCCCAAGAAATCGCACGTTGCGTCGTTCGTCGGGGCGTTCCGTCTTTAACCACTGCTCGCCCTGCTGAATCGCCGCTTCGTATAACTTCTGCTGGTCAGAATTCCAACAATCAATCGCCCGCATAATACATTCGGCCGCTATGGTGCGGACGGCCGGATGATCGAGGATTTCTTTCCGTTGCTTCGTGATCTCCAAGTAGAAAGTGACAGCTTCCTTGAGTTTTCCGATCTCCTGGTGACAGCGGCCAAGGTAGAGAAACGATTGGAGCGTCTGCATGACAGCCTGAGCGCGTGTCCGGTAGTCCTTGATGATCGAATCGAATCGCGTAGCTGCGTCCGTCAGCGTTGCAGTACGGGCCTCCGATTCGCCGGGGAACACCATCGCTTTCTCAAACTGTGCAACGGCGGCCAGGAAGCGAGTGTCAACGTATTCGTTACGCAGGATTGTAAGTTGCTTCGCCTTTTCTGGCTCTGCTTCCGAATCGTACTGCGATTGCATGCCCTGCAGCTGTTGACCAATTGCGGCTCTGCCCTCTTCGTAGATTCTGCGAGCGTCGTCGTACAGTTCGATCGCCTCCTGGCGAAGCGTTTGCTTCTCGGCCTCCGACGTTCGTGGCGAGTCCGCTTCGCGTTTGCGATTCGCAGCGCGATTGGCCTGAACGCGGCCCAGTTTTGTTCGGGCGACGTTTGCTAGTGAATGAGTGGAGTTTGCAGCTAAGAACGCTTCCAATTTCGTGCGAGCCAATAGCAGCGATTCTTCTTGTTCTTTTGCATCCTGCGGCTGATTGGTCGTTTTTTCGATCAGCGTAACGCCAACTTCGTAGTCGATAGTCGCCCGGAAGTCAGCGGGCAGATTACGAGATTCGGGAAGTCGCTGAAGATATTCGACCGCCATGTCGTAATAGCCGCGATTGCGGAGCTCATCTAAAAACCGCTGCGCAGGCTCAGCCGCAACGGCGCAGCTTTGCAGTGCAATAGCGCACGTGACGATCAACCATGGATGGATCGGGATTCGTTTCACGTAAGATGAGTTTTCAAATTATTGAGATGAGACGAACTGCGGAACTCTATAACAGAGCGTATCAAGTTCTGCACTTTTCGTGGCCCCCACACCAGGTTCCGGGCTGGTTGGAGAGAGTCGATAACTCTTAACTTATTTGAAATCCTGACATTCGGCAAACATTTCTGTGGATGCTCGGCAACTAGCCGCCTTTTGCCGACCAAATTGGTTAGAATCCGGAGTCAGCATAACTGACACAAACGACACGGTCGCTTCAGCTCGACCATGTCACCCCGGTAGACTACACGAATTCATGATGAACGCCATTTTTGAGCACAAGGAATCTCTCATGCTCCGCACCGCCCTTTGTTTCGCGTTTTCTGTCATATTCACGGCCGGCGTGCTTTCGGCCGACGCCGATACGGAAAAAGTGGCGAAGGACGGCCAGTGGATGAAGCTGTTCAACGGAAAAAACCTTGACGGCTGGACACCCAAGATCCGCTATCAGGAACTCGGCAAAGATCCTGGCAAAACTTTTCGTGTTCGCGACGGGAAGATGGTCGTTGAATATAACTCAGAAACGTATCCCGAATTCAAGGAGACGTTTGGGCACATTTTTTACAAAGAGAAATTCTCGCACTACAAGATCCGCGTTGAATATCGATTTGTTGGTGACCAAGTAAAGGGTGGCCCCAACTGGGCGATTCGAAACAGCGGGATCATGCTTCATTGCCAAGATCCAAAAACGATGACAAAGAACCAGGACTTTCCGGTTTCGATCGAAGTGCAGCTTCTCGGCGGCACCGGATCCGGGGAGCGGACGACGGCAAATCTTTGCTCGCCCGGGACGAATGTCGTCCTGAATGGCAAGCTCTTTACGACGCATTGCACTAGCTCGACATCAGCAACCTACCATGGTGATCGGTGGGTCACGGTAGAAGTCGAAGTACACGGCGATCAAGTCATCAAGCACATCATCGATGGCAAAGTTGTGCTCGCGTACGAACAACCGCAGCTCGATCCGAGAGACCCGACTGCAAAACAGTTGGTCAAAGAAGGCGGAAACTTGCTGCTGTCAGAAGGTTACATTTCACTTCAGTCGGAAAGTCATCCTGTCGAATTCCGTAAGGTGGAGCTCATGCGACTCCAGTGACAGCAGGCAGTCTTTATCTGCATTGCGAGTCGTGGGCGGCAAGGCACATCAATGTGCGAAACTGCCTTGATTGTTGGGAAGGTTAGCAAACACCAGCGTCAACAGCCAACCGAGGCGGCTCGGCCCAACGTTTGCGGGAGTTGACTTACAACCTGTTTAAGGAGAAACGAAAATGAAACGCTTAGCTACTACTAGCTTGCTGCTGATTATTGCTTGCGCGTATTTGACATCGGGGGTAGCTCAAGACGCCTCGTCGGCTACCGTAGAAAAGTCAGCACCCAATTCAGACTCGGCATCGCAAGCAAAAGACGATGGTCCAAGCCACTGGATGTCGAAGAAGATGAAGCTGTCGACTGAAGTCTTCGAAGGGATTGCGTCAGAAGACTTCGAAAAAATATCAAAAAGTGCACGCGAAATGAAAGTGCTTAGCAAAGCAGAGCATTTTGTGCGAAGCAACCCAAGCGGCTATCGCACGCAATTGCAGTTATTTCGATTCGCAAACAACGAATTAATCCGAGCTGCAAACAGTGAAAGCATCGAATCAGTAACGCTCGCGTTTAATCAACTGACAGTAAGTTGCGTAAATTGCCACAGACTGATACGCGTTAAGTAACAAGCGATCTTTGCTCGACTATCTCGACAACGGATGCGACTGAACACGAACCGGTGCAACGACCGCGACTGGTCGCGCAGTGGAAGTTCGCCACGCGGCGCGGTACTTTCCAGGCGCAACTCGGACTGCGTCGATGATCTGTCCGTATAGCGGTTGTGTTTCTCGTTCCGCCGCGATAACGCCGTAAAGTTCCGTTTCAGCTGCGAACGCGACAAATGCGGCTAGAACCAGCAACATTGGATTAAACGCCAGCCCAACCAGCGCGATAGCCAGCGCAAACAATTGCCCCACACGTACTGCCAGGCGAGTCGCGGTAACATATGGCAGCGATGTGGCGCAAACGGCTCTCAGCACTCGCCCTCG
>JAGQPC010000896.1 GCA_020426925.1 Planctomycetales bacterium
GCGACAATCGACTTTGAGAATTCAGATTGCCGATCAAACTTCCGAGCTGGTGAAATCGACATGATTCGCAAACCATCGCGTTTCGCTTCCACATAGGCGGCCGCAACAGCAGTAAACTCGTGTCGAATATTCTCAGTAATGTGTTCCGCGAATTGATCTTCGGTTGGAAGATGGACCGCTTCGTTGAGCAACTCCGTCAGCCGTTGATAAAGAACGAGCTGTTCATGAACGTCGTGCAATCCAACTTTTCCTCGCCACTGCGCAGCAAACGCTGCGACAATTTGAAGGATCTGCACGATCCCTGGCAGCACGCGAGACGGATCCTGTGACGAAACCACGACACAAATCGACTCGACCGCATGACGCGGGCGAACGACAGGAACACTCAGAATGAACTCTTTCCCTCCTTCGGAAACTCGAGCTGTTTGCACAGATCGCTCGCCGATGGACAGTGAAGCCAGTTTCCACGTTTGCGTTTCGATCTCTTCGCGAAGCGTTCCACTGGTAACAACGCCGCCCTCGACGATACTTGCCGCCGCGTCCGTGGGAAAATAGCTCGCAGATGTCGCAGCAGTGAGCTTCCTGATGATCTGCGTTAGTTGCTGCAGTGCTTCGCGTTCAGTGGCAGCTGAAGCAGGAATGCTGCACAGCGTTTCCCCCAACACACGCAGGTCGATGGGCGTGTCTCGGCTGGCAGTCGTTTTTTCGCCAACGGCGCTGGGCATTGCTGTTGTTTCTCAAGGTGCAAGCGGTCGAATTCGAATCACTGTTGGCTAACTATTGTCTTGGCGGATTTCGCGTGGAAGGATGCGCTACCTCGCGTGTTGTGGAAATGCCACTATCGTCCAATTCCAGCAAACATCGGGCGCCACTGCGGTAGCTACTCTTGGAATTGTCGATGACTACCGATACTTCCACGGTCCCGCTTTTTGCGTCAATGATCGGAGAAATGTGATCGACCTTACCTCGCGTGTTTACCGATTGGCCTGGAAAAATGATTTTCATTTCTTTGCCGACGTTCAGTGTTTCCGCTTGTTCAGGCGTCAGCGAGAACTTCGCTTTCAATTGATTGAGCTGCACGACTGTCATGACGAGCGCATCACCAACGGAAAATGATTCTCCGACCTGTTTGTGGACAGTGCTCACAACGCCCTCAAGCGGACTTCGGACAATCCGACGATTGATTTGCGATTGAATTCGTTCAACTTCCAACTGGCTGAGCGTCTTTTCTTCTCTAGCAAGCAGTAGGCGAGCGTTCGCGATGTCATAGTCGGCCAAAGATCGAGCGTACTCTTGTTCGGTGGCGTGCCCACGTTTTCTGAGCAGCGTTATCTGATCGAGCCGTCCCTTGCGAAGTCGTACTTCAGCCTCCGCCGCCAGAATCGCGCCGGTTGCTTCGGATCGTTTTTCAGCGATGGCGAGAGCTTTCTGCAGAACCTCGGCATTCAGCGTCGCTAGGACTTGGTTCGGCTTTACGTGGTCTCCTTCGGAAACCGACACCGAATCCAGCAGGCCGGGTTCAATGACTGCCAAGTCAACTTGCGAGTAGGGTTCACTGAACCCTTCGATCGTTCCGCCAAACGTCAAAAGAGGACCAAACAGGACGAACAATGAAATCAGTTGAATCTGCCATCGAGTCAGCATTACGCAATCTCATACTCAAGACGAAGAATGTGCCGTAGCACGTGTGAATCACATAGGAAAACGTAGCTCAATTCTTACGCGCGACCGATGGAGCTTATGGCTGCGTCAAGCTTGTGACTTAACCATCGATCAAGAGGTACGGTCGTGCTGATCGTAGTGAGATTTGCGGTTGTAGCTTTGGCTGTCGTACTTCCGCCATTTTTGCATCACAGAGGTCCGAATTGAGTATGCCGACCGAGTTCGCGTGTCCTATATTTCGTTGCGTCCCACAGTTAGACAATGGCAGTTTGCCTCAACATCGAAAACTCAAAACGTAAGCGAGGGACTTGCGGGATTTCACGCCAATGCATCCCTCACTTACGATTCAGGTTACGACCTGAGCAAAACGGACGCCTTCCTATCTCCACAAGAACATCAGAGTTTTTCACAACGAAGTGCACCACTCGTGAACGCGACCACGACCGATAAGTTCGAGCCGACCACATCGCCCATCAGCGCCGATGTAGTCAATCGCAAGATCATGATCGTCGATGATGAGCCGGTAAACATCAAAGTCGTGCAGAAGTATCTCGCGAGCAACGGCTACAGCCGGTTCGTAACGACAACCGATTCGCTCACAGCGGTTGAGCTGATGCGAAGTGAATCGCCCGACGTGCTGCTGCTGGACGTCATGATGCCAGGTATTGACGGTTTCTACATCCTGGAGAAGATGCGGTCCGACCCTAAATTAAAATTCATCCCGGTACTTATTCTGACGGCAGTTGCGGATCCGGAAACGAAGGAGCGAGCACTTCGGTTGGGAGCGACCGACTTCCTGTCCAAACCAGTCGATCCAGCAGATTTGCGTCCTCGCGTTCGAAACGCATTGATCGCAAAAGCTCACCAAGACGAACTCGAGCACTATGCAGAGCGGTTGGAACACCAAGTACGCGTCCGCACGGCTGAGCTTGAAGCGTCTCGTCGTGACGTCATTTGCTGTCTTGCTGGTGCAGGCGAATACCGCGATCAAGAAACTGGAAACCACGTTATTCGAGTTGGTTTGTTTTCCGGAATCATCGGTCGACAACTAGGCTTGGACGACGAAACGGCGAGCATTCTTGAGCAAGCCGCGCTACTTCACGATGTTGGCAAGATCGGCGTATCGGATTTGATACTGTTGAAGCCCGGCAAGCTAACCGACGAAGAATTCGCAATCATGAAACGGCACTGCGAATTCGGCAAGAACATCATTGCATCATCCGACATACGTTGGAGAAAAGTTGGCCGACAGAAACTGGATGAAGAAAAGATCACAATAGGAAAGTCGCCCATTATGGAAATGGCCGCGCGCATCGCCT
Organism: Planctomycetales bacterium; assembly: GCA_020426925.1. GTDB lineage: Bacteria > Planctomycetota > Planctomycetia > Pirellulales > Pirellulaceae > JAGQPC01. Next base: position 2,982 of record JAGQPC010000896.1, read on the forward strand.
ATTCGCATCATGAGCGATGGGACGGCACCGGTTATCCAGAAGGGCTCAGAAGTGAAGACATTCCGCTGGAAGGCCGTATCGTTGCCATCACCGACGTGTTTGATGCGTTAAGCAGCGTCAGGCCGTACAAAGAAGCGATTCCACCACAACGTTGCTTCGAAATGATTAGAGAAGGCCGAGGAAGCCATTTCGATCCGGCTGTCACCGATGCGTTTTTTGCATCGAAGGAAGAAATCCTTCAAGTGCAGCGTGAGTATGTCGATCGCTTGTCTGAAACTGACTTTAAAGCGATGAACACCGACACCTCTCCGACGAAGAAAACTACTCAAACACCTGCACCCACCGCTCAGCAAAAAGCTGTTCAGGAGAACGCTGCTAACCAAGAGCCCGTCGAGCGTGCACCAGCCCCAGCGACAAAACCCGCCCCCATCGAAAAGAACAGCCTGAAGCAAGCTTTTCTAGCGAGCCGCCGCCCTCGCTGACCCATCTTTCTGCAGTTCTTCCTGCCACTTCTTCAGCCGCAGCAGCGCGTCCATAGGCGTAATGTCATCGATCTTTGCATCTCGAATTTCATCCAACATCGGATGATCCGCAAAGCCAAAGAGTGTCAGTTGAATGTCGCCTTTGCGTTCCTTTGGCCGCTCGATCTTCGGCCGTCCGTCGCTTCCGGCATGCTCATCTTCCAACTGAGCAAGAATCTGTTTCGCACGTTCGTTAACTTCGGCTGGAACACCCGCGAGTCGAGCAACATGAATTCCGTAGCTCTTGTCTGCGGCGCCTTCGATGATCTTGTGCAAGAACACAACGTCGTCTTGCCACTCTTTGACCGCCACATTCAAATTCCGCACGCCGTTTAGAGAATGCCGCAAATCGGTCAGCTCGTGATAGTGCGTGGCGAACAATGTCCGGCATCCAATCATATCGTGAATGTGTTCGACAATCGCCCAGGCCAAAGACAGCCCGTCGTACGTACTGGTTCCTCGTCCAATTTCATCCAGCACAACCAAGCTTCGTTCCGACGCGGTGTTGAGAATCCTCGCCGTTTCGGTCATCTCAACCATAAACGTACTTTGTCCACGAGACAGTTCGTCGCTAGCACCGACGCGTGCAAAAATTCGATCGGCGACTCCCACAACAGCAGACGACGCTGGGACAAAACTTCCCATCTGCGCCATCAGGTTTATGAGCGCGACTTGTCGAATATAGGTGCTCTTACCAGCCATGTTTGGACCGGTAATCAGCATCACAAAACCGTCGTCACCATCGATCGCGGTGTCGTTGGCAACGAAGGTGCCCTGCGGTTCGATGATGTCCAAAACGGGATGGCGGCCATCGACGATCTTTAGAGTGTTATCTGATGTGATTTCTGGACGACAGTATTCTTGCAATCGGGCAAGTTTCGCGAGACTCACTAACACATCAAGATTCGACAAGACATCTGCCGTCGCCTGCAGCCGTCGCGCGGCTCCATGCACGAGATCTCGCATTTCCAAAAAGATCTCGTATTCCAGCTCCTTCGCTTTATCGTCCGCGGACAGAACTTTTTCTTCGTATTCTTTTAGTTCTGGCGTGATGTAACGTTCCGCGTTCTT
>JAGQPC010000897.1 GCA_020426925.1 Planctomycetales bacterium
GTCGGCGATGAAACGGTTTTGGTCTCATCCAATCGAGGCGTTTACCAAATCAGCAAGCGAACAGGTGACATCGAAATGCCGTTTCGCAATCGCGAACTGCCGGCCGAAAGGCACGCGCTATTTGTGAAGGACAATCTATTGGTCGCCGTCAACGAAACATCGTTAAAGGTGTTTGATGTCTCGCCGTAGCGGACTCGAAGGAACAGCCATGAAACGATCGCAAGGTTTCCGAATCGTCGTCTGGGCAGTTTGCGCTTCGTTGCTTGTTTCCACCACGGCGAGCCCCGGATACGCACAAAATCCCGACGACATTTTGCCCAAATATATGGACGCGAAGGCTCTGCGCTCCATCGAAAAAGGGCTGAAGTATCTTGCCGAATCGCAATCGGACAACGGCAGCTGGGAAAGCCATCCTGACGGAGCGACTTACCCGTGTGCGATGACAGCGCTTGCGGGAATGGCGTTCCTGGCGAACGGCAACACGACGACTCGAGGCCCCTATGCCGACAATGTGCGCCGTGCCGTCGGTTTTACCATGGCGCAAGCAGGTGATAGCGGACTGATCGCCGATCCTCGCGAAAGCGGCCATTCGATGTACGGGCACGGATTTTCGTTGATGTTTTTGTCCTGTGTTTACGGGATGGAAACAAAGACCAAGGCGCGCGAAGAAATCGCTGAAGTGGTCAAGCGAGCGATCGTATTGACTTCTCAATCGCAAAGCCGACTCGGCGGATGGATCTACACGCCGACGTCTGGCGGTGACGAAGGAAGCGTCACCGTTACGCAAATGCAAGGGCTGCGAGCCGCCCACAACGCTGGCTTCAAAGTTCCCAAATCCACAATCCAAAACGCGATCAAATATTTGGAAATGTGTCAGACATCGGAAGGTGGAATCTGCTATTCGTATGCGTCCAGAGGCGGAACGCGGCTGCCCATTTCGGCCGCGGCCATTTGCTGTTTGTACTCGGCCGGTGAATACGAATCGCCGCTCGCGGGGAAATGTTTGGCCTACGTGACAAGTCAATTTGACAAGAACGGCGAAGCTGGCCGCTACACCGGACACGACTTTTATTGCAATTTGTACGCAGCTCAAGCATTCTATCAGGCCGGCGACAAGCACTGGCAGATGTATTTTCCGAAATCGCGAGACGCGTTCGTCTCCACCCAACAAGCAAATGGCAGCTGGATGGGCGACGGACTGGGGCCGACGTACGGAAGTGCCATCGCTTTGGTGATTTTGCAACTGCCCTACAAGTACTTACCGATTTACCAACGATGACTCCCCTTGGAGAAACCTAGTGTCCGACAACGCACCGCCCGACGTAGAAAAAATCGGCAAACTCAAAGAGGCCTATGACAAACTTGTCGAGCAAATCCACACGACGGTCATTGGGCAGGACAGCGTTATCGAAGAACTGCTAATCAGCATCTTCGCTGGCGGACACTGCATTTTGGAAGGCGTGCCTGGTCTCGCGAAGACGTTGTTGGTTAGTACGTTGGCAAAAAGTCTGTCGCTCGACTTTGGTCGAATTCAGTTCACGCCTGACTTGATGCCTGCCGACATCACCGGTACGGAAGTTATCTACGAAGATCCCGAAACGAAGGCTCGGCAGTTCAAGTTTATCGAAGGTCCACTCTTTACGAACTTGCTGCTTGCCGACGAAATCAACCGGACGCCGCCCAAGACACAGTCCGCGCTGCTGCAAGGGATGCAAGAGCGGCAAGTTTCCGCCGGCGGTCACATGTACGATCTGCCGTCACCATTTTTTGTGTTGGCAACGCAGAACCCGATCGAGCAAGAAGGAACTTATCCTCTGCCGGAAGCTCAGCTCGACCGCTTCCTCATGAAAGTCGTCGTCAAATATCCGACGCGCGATGAAGAACGCGAAATCTACAAACAGATCACCGGCATAGCGGAGTCCAACCCAGAACCAGTCATGCACGGTGAAGAAGTCCTGGAAATCCAGCGGCTCGTGCGCCGAGTCCCGATTAGCGATCTACTTGTCGACTACACGATGAATCTGATTCGGGCGACTCGTCGCGACGAAGATGAAGCTCCGCAATTTGTGCGAGACTGGGTGCAATGGGGAATCGGGCCACGCGGCGGGCAGTCGCTCATTCTGGCCGCGAAAGCGCGAGCAGCGCTTTATGGACGCCCTGAAGTTGATGCCGAGGACCTGCAAAAAGTCGCGCCCGCAGTGCTGCGTCACAGGATTCTCGTCAACTACACGGCCGAGGCAGCGGGAGAATCACCGGACACGGTCATTGGTCGACTCATCGAGGAGACTCCGATCACATCTTCTCCAAAGGCACACGATGAGCGACTCCAACGCGTTCTCCAATAGCCCGTACTTCGATCCCGCAACCATCGGCCCAATTTCGGCCGCCGGGCTGCGCGTGCGCAAGGCGATGGAGGGCTCGATTTCTGGGTTACATCGAAGCCCGCTGCATGGCGTTTCACCAGAATTCGCCGATTACCGCAGCTACACGCCCGGTGACGATCTCCGCAATTTGGATTGGCGAGTCTACGGGCGGACGGACCGATTCTACATCAAACGCTACGAAGAAGAATCGAACTTGCGAGCATACATTGTGCTCGACGCTTCGGCCTCCATGAATTACGAACGGAAATGCGGTACAAAGTTTCTGACCGCTGCTCGAATCGCAGTCGCATTCGCTGCCTCGCTCTTGCGACAACGCGACTCCGTTGGGCTGCACACATTCAACACGTCGGGGACAAATCATCTGCGAATGTCCTCATCAGAATCGCAACTCAGCAAGATTCTGGACGTGCTTGGCAGGGTATCGCCTGCGGGTGAAACCGATCTTGCGACGGTCGTGAGCCGATTGACCGATCAAATCCCGCGCCGAGGCCTCGTGATTTTGATTTCGGATATGCTCACTGATTTAGAAGCCCTGTACGACGCCATGGGGAAAGTCTTGTACGGCGGCCATGAAATGATCGTCATTCACGTGTTGGATCGAGATGAACTCGAATTGCCGTTTAAGGGTTCCGTTTTGTTCCGCGACATGGAAGGAACCGAAGAGCTGTTCGCCGAGCCTCCCGCATTCCGCAATGCATACAAAAAGGCGATGGAGACCTTCATTGCGGAAGTCTCGCAGCGATGCCGAGTCGCCGGTATCGATTACTTGAGTTTATTCACCGACGAAGATGCGGGCCATCACGTCAGTCATTTCTTACGCGAACGCCACAGACGATAATTGACATGACGTTTCTTATTCCCGCACTTGCTTGGTTTGGTCTCGCCGCCGCTGCGATTCCGATCATCATTCATCTGCTCAACCGCCGCCGCTTCACTCGCATCGATTGGGCGCCGATGAAGTATTTGAAGCTGACGATTCAATCGAATAAACGTCGGTTACAAATCGAGCAGCTAATTCTGCTGATGTTGCGAGTGCTCGCGATGCTGCTGCTGTTTGCGACGGTCGCTCGACCGATGATTTCGCGAGGCGGATTTGGCGAGTGGCTTGCGGGCAAGCAGCGAAAGTCGCAAGTGATCGTCATCGACGATTCGATGAGCATGACTCAGTCACTGGACGACGGAGGCTACGTTTTCGACAAAGCGAAGTCCGCTGCAATCGAAATCGTCCGCAAAGCTGATGTCGCCGATCAATTGACTGTTTTTACAGTTTCGAATCCTACGGCTCCGCTGGTTCGGCAGTCTCAAGTCGACGATGCCGGTGATTTAGTGCGAGCCATCACCGACTTGAAGCCGTCGCACTTGATGAACCAATGGGCGTCAACGTTTGAATCGGTCGACGAGTACTTTCAGGGTGCAGCTTACCCAACTCGTGAAGCAGTTCTCGTCACGGATTTGCGAGCGGCCGGATGGAATGCCGACATCGCGA
>JAGQPC010000898.1 GCA_020426925.1 Planctomycetales bacterium
TGTCAGGTGCTCAGGTTCGCTGAAATTGCGGTTCGTGTCACGCAACTGTAGCGAAGATGCGTGTCGTCGCACACGTCAGAAACCGTGAGCAAGATCGTGTATGATTTCCGCTAGCAGCCCTAATTTCGAGAGATCGCCATGATAAAGTTCACACTGTTCGTACTCGTCGCACTCTGTTCTGTAGTTTCCACATCGTTTGGGCAAGACGCGTTACCAAACACGAAGGCGCTGAAATTCGAAGGAGAGATTGACTCCATTTTGGTCGCGGGGGTCGATCGGTTTCTGCTCAAGAAAATCGATGAATCAGCGGCCACACGATCCGCAAAATGGAAACGAGCCCCAACCGATGCAGGAGCGTACGATCGTTCCATCTCGCCAAATCGCGAGCGGCTGAAACATATTTTGGGTATGCGAGATGCTCGGGTTCCGTTCCCGGGTCCTCAGCTCATGGCGACCACAGAACACAATTCGTTGCTCGCTGCAAATTCGCAAATAGAAGTGCATATCGTTAGCTGGCCAGTCGCCGGAGACATTCGAGCAGAAGGATTGTTGCTGAAACCAAAAGGTCGCGGCCCAACTGCGAATGTCGTTGTCGTTCCGGACGCATCTCAAACTCCCGAAGACTTAGCAGGGCTAACAAGTGGAAATGGTTCGCCGATTGCAAAAACTCTTGCTGAATGCGGCTGTCAGGTGGTTGTTCCGGTAATTGTCGATCGACAACGAAATCAATTCGAATGGAACGGACGCCGAGTCGATGTGACAAACCGCGAATTCTTGTATCGATCTGCGTTTGAGCTCGGACGGCACTTGACCGGATATGAAGTGCAGAAGATTCTCGCGTGCGTCGATTGGTTTGAAAAATCGTCGCCGTCATTGAAGGTTGGAGTCGGCGGCTGGGGTGATGGTGCAATGCTGGCACTTTACGCTTCAGCAATCGACAACCGAATCGATTCGGTGTTGGCGTCTGGCTATTTTCAATCTCGAAACAAAATGTGGGACGAGCCACTCGATCGAAACGTTTTCGGACTTCTTTCTGAATTCGGTGACGCGGAAGTTGCTTCCATGATGGCCGGCCGAGGTCTGATCATCGAATCTACTATTGGTCCCGAAAGTTCTTCGTCCGGCGGTGCGGGCGGTCCATACACGCTGGCTTCGGCGGCCCCAGATTCTACTCAGCAAGAATTCGATCGAGCGGTGAAGCTCGTTGGAAGCGAGGAACTCACCAACGAGTTCTCCATCGTCAAATCTGAAAGTCCCTTCAGCAAGGTCGCAGTCGACGGACTTCTCCGTCAACTTGGTAGCACGATACCAGAGAGCTCCGGCGAGGATGTGAAACTTACTCAGGAGCTTCCAAACTCGACCGAGCGAATGAAACGAACGATGCACGATATCGATCGACACAATCAGTTGGTATTGCGCGAGAGCCCTTTTGTTCGAAAAGAGTTCATGCGGAACCTGGACACGTCAAGCATTGACGCCTATGAGAAGTCGGTCGCTGAATACCGAAACGTCTTCTACGACAAAGTGATCGGGCGGTTCGACGACAAAGTCTTGCCGTTCAACGCTCGAACGCGGAAGGCGTACGACAACGACAAATGGATCGGTTACGAAGTTGTGCTCGACGTTTTTCCAGAAGTCATCGCGTACGGGCTTTTGTTGATTCCGAAAGACTTAAAACCCAATGAGCGGCGCCCCGTGGTCGTGTGCCAACACGGTTTAGAAGGGCGACCGCAAGACGTCATTGGCGAAGAAAGTTATCACTACTACAAAGCGTTTGCCGCGAAACTGGCGGAACAAGGCTTCGTAACGTTCGCGCCCCAAAACCTGTATCGCCACCAAGACCGCTTTCGAACTCTTCAACGTAAAGCTAATTCGATCGGTAAGACTCTGTTTTCAATTATCACTCCGCAGCATCAGCAGATCGTCGATTGGCTGCAGACGCAGGCGTTTGTCGATCCACATCGAATTGGGTTTTACGGGCTGAGCTACGGCGGAAAAACGGCGATGCGAGTTCCGGCGCTCGTCACTGATTACAAATTCTCCATCTGTTCGGCCGACTTCAACGAATGGGTCGACAAGAACGCGTCGACACGGAATCCTCGCAGCTACGTGTGGAGCGGTGAGTACGAGATTTTCGAATTCGATCTTGGCAGCACCTTTAACTATGCCGAAATGGCTGCTCTCATCGCGCCTCGCCCGTTCATGGTTGAGCGCGGTCACTTTGACGGAGTGGCGGACGACGAAACCGTGGGTTGGGAATTCGCCAAAGTCCGCCATCTATATCAGGGAAAGCTGAAGATTGGAGATCGTTGCGAAATCGAATGGTTTGACGGGCCGCACACAATCAACGGCAAAGGAACGTTCGACTTCATTTACCGACATCTCGACTGGCCGGTCCCGTAGTCATCAGTTGTGACCTTGTGCGAAAATGTCCTATCGGCGATTACCCGATTTTTTCTTTGCCCATGTACGGGCGAAGGACTTCGGGAACTGTAATTGAACCATCTGCTTGTTGATGGTTTTCGAGCACAGCGATGATCCCGCGACTTAATGCGATGGCCGTGCCGTTCAGGGTGTGGACGAACTGCGTTCCCTTTTGGTCCTTCTTTTTATAGCGCACGTTCAGTCGACGAGCTTGATAGTCGGTGCAGTTCGATGTGCTTGTGACTTCGCCGTATTCGCCACCGTCGCCTCGACCAGGCATCCACGCTTCCAGATCGAATTTGCGATACGCCGGCGCGCCCAAGTCCCCGGTTGACGTATCGACGACTCGGTACGGGACTTCCAGCCCATCAAAGATTTCGCACTCGATCGATCGCAACTCATCGAGCGTCGCGTCGCTGTCTTCCGGTAACGTAAACGCAAACATTTCAACTTTCGTGAACTGATGGACTCGGTACAGGCCTCGCGTCGCCCGTCCGGCGGCGCCGGCTTCTGTTCGGAAACAGTGGCTGATACCGCAAACTTTGATTGGCAGCTGTTCATCGAGCAGGACTTCGCCGGAAAGCGATCCGCCCAGAGTAATCTCTGCGGTACCAATTAGGCTCAGCTCAGAAT
>JAGQPC010000899.1 GCA_020426925.1 Planctomycetales bacterium
CCTACTTCGGGACAAGCCGCCAAAAGGCGGGACTTACAAACACATGACACACTTGACGCTGTCCAACTAACCTAGCGCTCGTTGGTCGTCTAACCCTATCAGCTTGATGATTTCGTCAACGATTTGTCCAGGCAACTTGCCTTCCGTATCTACCTCTAAATCAGCGCATTCCTTGTACAGAGGTTTTCGGTTTTCCAAAACGGCTTTGATCTCTTCTAACCCTCCGCCCGCGGCCGTCAGGTTCGGGCGTTGCGTCGACGACAAGGGATCACCGGAAATCCGGCGGTGCAATTCTTCGGGACTCGCCGTCAACCAAACAACCGGACCAGCCGTCTTGATCAGCTTGCGGTTTTGCTCGCGGAGAATCGCGCCGCCTCCCAACGATAGCACAACTTTGTATAGCCGAGTCAGTTTTTCGATGACGGTCGATTCTCGGTTTCGAAAACCTTCTTCGCCCTCGATGTCGAAAATCTGGCGAATTGACATTCCCATGTCTTGTTCGATTTGCACATCAGAATCGATGCATGACCACCCTATCCGATCGGCCAGCAAGCTTCCGATAGTTGTCTTTCCCGTTCCGCGATAACCGATCAGTGAAATGAGCATCCGTGTAGTTTCGAACTTCGGTTGTTGTAATCGATTACCAATGAGACTATTTGATTGGTCCGAGAAAACGTTTCAGCACTTCATACATTAACTTGGTGGGAGCTTCCTGCCCCGTGTACATCATGAATTGGAGTGCTGCTTGTCGAATGAACATGTCGACACCGGTGACCGTCTTGCAGTGTTTCTGGCGTGCTTCTTTGATCAGCAACGTTTGCTCGGGATTGTAAACGGTGTCAAAGACGATCATTGCAGGACGCAATCGATGTTTTTCGTAAGGCGTTTCGTTCACGTTCGGGTGCATACCGATCGGAGTGCCGTTAATCAATACGTCGCAGTTGATCGTGTAGCGAGCGTCCCAGTCGATGATCTTGCACCCAAGAGCGGTCAGTGGTTTGGCTTTTTCCGAATTCCGAGCTGCCACGAAAACAGTTGCACCTCGTTCCCGTAGTCCGTACGCCAGAGCTTTTACGACTCCGCCTGCGCCAAGCAACAACGCGGTCTTTCCTGCAAACGATTCTCCATTTGAGATCCGCATCGCCTCAGCCAGGCTTTCCATTGCGGCATCGCAGTCAGTGTTGAACGCGGACGGCCCACCTTTGTCAAACAGGATTGTGTTTGCCGCACCGATTCCTTTCACGGCTGGTGCGATGTTTCTACACACATGCAAAACGGCCTCTTTGTGCGGAATCGTCACGCTTAATCCTTCGATGCCTAGCGATTCCGCTTCGGCGAGGAACTTTTCCAAATGTTGCCTGGGCACGCGAAATGGAACGTAGACCGCGTTGATTTTGCGTTCTTGAAACGCGGCATTGTGCACAACGGGACTTGCGCTGTGACCAATTGGATCGGCAACGACTCCGAAGACCGTTGTTTCTTTGTTGATGTTTTCGTAATTGTAGATTTCGGTCATCTGTTTGTAGCTAAGCTGACCGGGAGCCAGCGCGCGTTCGTGGTGAAACGTTGCGTATGTGAATGGAGCGCCAAACCGAGACGCCAAAATGCGAGTCGGCATCCCCATTTCGCCCATGCACATCCCAACAGTCGGCACATCGGATTTTGCCATCAGATTCAACATGCGAACGTTGTCGTGAGGATTGTTCGCCATCGTGGCGATCTTCACGATATCGGCGTCCAGGGCAGCCATTCGAGCGTGGATTTCCTCCAAGTCGTCGGGCGTTGAATTAAAATCGTGCATGCTGACGATTCGTTTAGTCTTGCCGAACCGCGGTATCGAGCCAGCAATGTCATCCTCCAGGTCAACATAATCGACACCATCTGCGATCGCCGACCGCAGCAACATTTGCCGCTCTGTTTCTTTGCCGACCCACTTGCCTCCATCGGCTTGCCGGCGACAACTGATAATGACTGGACCGGGACGATCTTTTATCAGTCGTTTGAGATTGACCTCGCCGGCGATGTAGTCGAGCCGCAGTTCGACAAGTTTCGCACCTTGCTCAACCAAGTGTGCGTGTTCGGCCATCATGTGCTTGTGCCGCCCACGTCCAATGCAAACACAGATCATTTCGTTTTCACTTTTGAGGATCGCTAAATGGAAAGTGTACTATTGTGGTTCGCGAATCGTTCAAATTCAATTCAAATACGTTTGAAACGGCGGTCCAATTCGTCGCGAGTGAAAACCAAAGTAGTGGGTCGTCCGTGCGGGCAATGGTGAGAATCCTGAACGAGATGTCGTCGCTCGATTAGGGCTTCAATTTCTTCGGCCGACAGCCGATCACCGGCTTTGATTGCCGCCTTGCACGAAATCATATGCAGCAGCTCGTCAATGAGATCTCGCCGGTCGGGCGTTTTGCCGTGCCCGTCAAGTTGTTCCGCGACCTGGCGAATCATTTCTGCAGGATTGATGTTGGCAAGCATCGCCGGGTAACTCGACACCAGAATCGTGTCGCCACCGAAATCCTCGACTTCAATCCCAAGATCGGCCAAAGCTCCCTTCGCTTCCAACATCGCGGCGGCTTCGGACGAGGTGAGATGAACCGTTTCCGGAACGAGCAATCGCTGAGTCTCCAGCGAACCGGAAAGCACTTTTTCTCGAATCTCCTCGTACAAGATCCGCTCGTGCAAAGCATGTTGATCGATGATCACAACGCCATCTTCGCTCTCGGTAATTAGATATCGATTGTGAGCCTGGATCGCGCCGTGAGCATGCGTCGTTTGAGCCGACGCCTGAACGCTCTGAATCGGAGCAGCATGCTCAGTTGAGTCATACGCTGGCTGCCGAGTGGGCTCGTCATCCATCGCCGCAGCACTTCCGGTGTTTGGCGAAACCGCCTGCCCGTGCGATGTGACCACGTTTCCCGGATCGAACGGCTGAAATTCAGGAACACTTCTCGCCTGAGGCAGTGGTCTCAATGGCTGGCTATCGTCGAAGCGGAAATCGGTTTGACGAGCGGTCCTAATTGCGGAGCCGCCAGATGGTGCTTCGCCGGTGTCATCACCTCGCGCCCAATTCACGAATTCGTTTCTAACTTCGTCGGCCTGTGCCGGGTCAACGGCCGACGGTTCGGTTGGGTGATCAACTTTGGCCGTCAGATCCGTCGACAAAAAACGCTTCCTTAACGTACCGAGAAGTTGGCTGTAAATTTGGCGTCCGTTTTCGAATCGCACTTCAAGCTTCGTTGGATGAACGTTTACATCGATCTGGTCCGCGGGCATGTCCAGCCGCAGAAATGAAACCGGAAAGCGACCGTGAAGCAATAGCCCTCGGTAGGCTTCACCGAGCGCGTGCTGTAGAGACCGGTCTCTGATATGCCTTCCGTTCAAGAACAAGTACTGCATTTTGGTGTTGCCGCGGCTCAGCGAAGGGTTCGCAACGTATCCCGACAATCGAATATTGTCCTGTTCACTTTCGACCCAGATCAATTGTTCCGCCACTTGATCACCGCAAACGGCTGCGATGCGAGATCGCCAATCTTCGACTTTGCCCAGTTCGAAAAGTGTGCGTTCGTTGTGCCGTAACGTGAAATGAATCTGAGGAAACGCCATCGCGATGCGAGTGAACGCTTCAGAGCAGTGGCCCATTTCGGTCTGCGTTGTTTTCAGAAACTTTCGTCGAACCGGCGTGTTAAAGAACAGATTCCGCACTTCGATGGACGTCCCGACGGGACACCCGCACGGAGCGACTTCCCCATGATTTCCACCGTTGACTACGAATTCGTATCCGGCGTCAGAATCGGCAACTCGGCTGCGCATAGTGAAGTGACTGACTTCTGAGATCGACGCCAACGCCTCACCGCGAAAACCAAGCGTGTCTACATTGAACAGATCGTCAGCCGTTTCGATTTTGCTCGTCGCATGACTAGCGAACGCCAGAGGCATTTGCTCGGGCATCACGCCGCAGCCATTGTCGGCGATTCGCACTAAATCGATGCCACCTTTTTCGACTGTAACATCGATGCGGTCTGCTCCCGCATCGACGGCATTTTCAAGAGTCTCCTTGAGAACGCTCGCCGGACGCTCGATCACTTCGCCAGCCGCAATCTTATTGATCACGCTTGGCGAAAGTTGGCGAATTGTCGGAACTGCTTCCGTTCTGTCCATGTTGAATTCCGTTTTGGAGTGCGGTCGAAAACCAGCTCGAGGTTTTCTTTCTGTCTCCACAAAAGCGATTCGATAGATGCCAATCTCTACAAGTCTTTGATTTTTCGGTACAGCGTTCGTTCGCCCACGCCGAGGATTTCAGCCGCATCCTTGCGATTGCCGCCGGTTAATTTCAACGTCTGGTCAATCGCCCAACGTTCGATTTCGGCAAGTGGTCGTCCGATCAAGCCAACGGGCCCTTCGACGTCCGCCGACGATTCACCTTCTTCGACGCGACCGACCGACTCGTCCAAACTCATGAAGTCGTCCGCATCCAGCAGCTCGTCTTGGTCAAGCACTACCATGCTGTCGATCGTGTTGCGAAGTTGCCGCACGTTACCTTCCCAATTGTAGGTGAGCAACATGCGGCTCAATTCGGGAGAGATCCCTTTGACGGTTTTGCCGTGACGCTTTGCGAACACTTTGCGAAAATGATCGGCGAGCGGAATGATGTCATCGCGTCGTTCGGCGAGTGATGGCAAGTTCACCGTGACGACTTTCAGTCGAAAGTAGAGATCTCGCCGGAACGCACCCGATTCGACGGCACCGGTGAGGTCTCGGTTCGTTGCCGACAGGATACGAACGTTGACCTTGATCGGTTTGTTTTCACCGACACGCACGATTTCGCTGTTTTCTAACACTCGCAACAGCTTTATTTGAGTCGGCATGGGCATGTCGCCCACTTCGTCCAAGAACAACGT
>JAGQPC010000900.1 GCA_020426925.1 Planctomycetales bacterium
TGGTGGGCGGTGCGATTCTTGCGTTTGCTTGGCATTCCTACCAGCGGTCCAAACCACTGGACGGGCAACCGTTAAGCTCTCGAGACTTAGAAAGCGTTCTTTCGGCGATATCGGATGCTTCGTTTGTTTTTGATGGCAACGGAAAGTACCTCGAAATATTCACCGCGAATCCACAGCTCGTGGTTCGTCCCGTAAAAGCGTTGCTAGGTAAACGATTGCACGACTTCCTGGACGAAGACGTTGCTGATCGCCTTCTTTCGACAATCAAGACGGTTATTGAAACAGGAACACCAGCGGAGCGTGAAGACAGAATCATTCTTGATGGTCAGCCTCGATGGTTTTCGGCCCGTGTCGTTCCTATTCAGCTAGGTGGCGAACAAGCCGTACTGTGGGCGTCTCGCGAGATTCCAAAGCCTTCAAAAACAGAAAGCGATGAAAACAAGTTGCTGCGCAACCTACTGCGATTGCAAGATCGCGAGCGAAAGCTAATTTCGTGTGAACTGCATGACGGCATGCTGCAGCATCTGATCGTTGCGCATCTGATGGCTCAGGTTGTCGCACGCGATATTCGGACGCCGAGTCAAAAACTTGAGACCAATCTTGCCACATTGCAGGCGACACTTAACGACGCGATTCGCGAAGGCCGAACGCTGATCCAGGATTTGCGTCCGTTTGTTGTTGATGAACATGGCATCGAAAAGGCGTTAAACGGTTTGATCGAACGAGAGAACGAGCGAGAGGACTTCGCGGCTACATTCCAATCCAGCGGAAACTTCCAGCAAATGCCTAAGCTGCTCGAAGGCAGCATTTTCCGGATAGTACAAGAAGCACTCAATAACATTCGCCGCCACAGTCATGCCAAGTCAGCGGACGTCAAGCTGATTCAAGACAACGACATTGTTGAACTTGTGATTGAAGATAATGGCGTCGGTTTCGATGACAAAGATGTGAGTACCGAAAGCTTCGGACTAAAGAGCATTCGAAATCGCGCTGAGCTCTTCGGTGGACACGCGAGTATTGAAAGCACGCCTGGCCGCGGAACGCAAATTCGCGTGCGTTTGCATTGGGGCGACGGAGGAGTCGCGTGATGCACTTCTAACGTCGTCTAAAGATCCGCCGCGAATAGCTTGTCGACGGTTGCATTTGAGATCGACTTCGTGGGCGGAATCGAAGTCGGCATGGGCTTTCCGGATCGTACTGCCGACGCTTGAGATTCTTGTTGGGCGGAGTCATTCATTTCGACCTCGACAATTCGGTCGAATCGAACGACGCGATTTCGACCGTTTTCTTTCGCGCAGTATAACGCCTGGTCTGATTGGTCGATCAGCGATTCAGCTGACGGCGCACCAAACGTTGCGTCTGAGCAGCCAAGACTCGCCGTCACCTGCAATTGGGAAAACTCCAAATCCGCAATGCAGGCGCGAAAACGCTCGGCAGCGATTTGTGCACCGTCGATCCCGACGTGCGGCAAAATCACGCAAAACTCTTCTCCGCCGTATCGGCAGACATAATCGGTCTCTCGAGCGGCTTCTTGCAAAGCAGCGGCCACCTTGATCAAAACTTCGTCGCCAACGCTGTGGCCGAAGTTGTCGTTGATCGATTTGAAG
>JAGQPC010000901.1 GCA_020426925.1 Planctomycetales bacterium
AACCAGCCAAAACCGCGACCGACACTGCGGCTTGCTCAAATCATTATTAGTGGTACAACTTGTCGCTATTCTTTTGTTCTGGGTTGATTGGCGACCTTATTGGGATTTGCAGTTGCACAACGCTACGTGTTGAGAGTGACGTACTATTTCGAGCAAACTCGCCGTCAGGCCGAGGCCGATTTTTGCAAGATTTGAGGTTACCTGAATGCAGGCAGTAATTTTGGCGGGTGGATACGGTACGCGTCTTAGCGAAGAAACAACAGTACGCCCCAAGCCGATGGTCGAAATCGGTGGAATGCCGATCATTTGGCACATCATGAAGACATACGCGTCTCATGGCATCAACGATTTCATCATTTGCTGTGGGTACAAAGGCGAAGTCATCAAAGAGTATTTTTGGAAGTACTCGCTGTATGCGTCGGATGTGACGATCGACTTGCGTGATCCCAACAATGAAATTCAGATTCACCAGCGAACGACCGAGCCTTGGAAGATCACGATGGTTGACACCGGCTTGAAAACGCTCAAAGGTGGGCGCATTCGCCGGATCCGAGATTATCTTGAAGGTGACACATTTTGCCTGACTTATGGTGATGGCGTCTCTGACATCAATATCACCGACCTGGTCAGTTTTCATAACGGCCACAATGCCCTGGTCACGTTGACCGCCGTTCAAACCAAAGGTCGCTTTGGCGCGTTCAAGCTCGCGGGAGATTCGACCGAAGTGCGTGACTTCCGAGAAAAACCAACGACCGATGCCGCTTGGATTAACGGAGGCTACTTTGTGGTCGATCGGAAAGCGGTCGATTACATTGGGGATGATTCCACTGATTGGGAAATCGGGCCACTGGAAGTCTTGTCTAAAGAGGGTAATTTGCAGGCCTTCAAACACACCGACTTTTGGCACCCAATGGACACTCTCAACGACAAGAATGCCTTGGAAACGATGTGGCAAAACGACGAGGCTCCTTGGAAAGTTTGGTAAGTCTTACATACAACGCAATGGGGCGAATCTCCTGAAACACCGCTCCTGACACACCTTGAACACTGATTAATTTGGGAGAAGAAATGCGCGTTCTCGCAACTGGTACCGACGGATACATCGGAACAATTCTGGGCAATTACCTTCTGCAACGCGGCTACGATGTTGTTGGTTTAGATACTGGTTTCTATCGCTCCGGTTGGCTCTATCCATTTCAAAATGCCAAGCATCCGCAAACAATAGCGAAGGACATTCGAGATGTAACGGCGGATGACCTGCGTGGCTTCGACGCGATTTGCCACTTGGCGGAACTTTCCAACGACCCGATCGGTGAGCTCAATCCAGAGATCACGTTCAAGATTAACCATCAAGGAAGCGTCCATCTGGCGAACATTTGCAAAGAGGTCGGGATCACTCGTTTCGTTTACACGTCTTCCTGCAGTGTCTACGGTGCCGGCGCGGATGATTGGAAGGACGAGTCATCGGAAACGAATCCGCAGACCGCATACGCTGAATGCAAAACGTTGGTCGAGCGAGACGTGTCGGCATTGGCAGACGAAAACTTCTCGCCAACGTTCTTGCGAAATGCGACGGCGTTTGGCGCTTCTCCTCGCATGCGCTTTGACATTGTGCTCAACAATTTGTCGGGGCTCGCGTGGACAACCAAGGAAATCAAAATGAACAGCGATGGCACGCCCTGGCGTCCGCTGGTTCACATTGAAGATATTTGCCAGGCGATCGAAACGATGCTGTCGGCAGATCGCGACAAGGTTCACAATGAAGTGTTCAACGTCGGTTCGACCGAACAGAACTATCGAGTCAAAGAAATCGCTGAAATCGTCGCCGAAGCGTTCCCGGGGTGCGAACTAACGTTTGGCAACAGCGATGGCGACAATCGAAGTTACCGAGTCTCTTTCGACAAGATCGCCAACGCATTTCCGAAGTTCAAATGCAGGCACAATGCGGCGGCGGGTGCGGCCGAGCTACGACAAGTGTTTGAGCGAATTCAAATGCCAGCAGAAACGTTTTTAGGCCGTTCATTCACGCGGCTGAAAGAGCTCAAACACCTGCTGTCGACAAGCCAATTGTCCGACGAGTTGTTTTGGAATTCGAATCTTGCGGAATCGAAATAGTTGCGTCTGAGGCAGATCTACTTCGCGGCAGCATCGTTTTGTTTCGGTGCTACGCCGCGAGGTTGCCAGTTAGGATGCGGCTGATGAGCCTCTGCCATCATCGCTTCCAACAGCTTCACCGTTTCTGGGTGGTCGGCCGCCAAATCGTGCGTTTCACCGATGTCGGTGCATAGGTTGTACAGCTCGGTCTTTCCCGTCATCCAAGGTTTGCGGATCGCTTTCCAGGTCCCCGCCCGGACGGCCTGTTTGCCTCCTTGTTCATAGAATTCCCAGTACAAGTATCCATGCGGACGTTGCGCGTCAGCGTGGCCTGTGATGGTCGGAACGAAACTGATCGAGTCCGTGTTTTCCGGTGGCGTCGCTCCGCACAGCTCAGCCGCAGTCGCCATAAAATCGCCAAAGTATCCGACGTGCGACGACGTGGTGCCGGCTGGCGTCATCCCGGGCCAGCGAACAATCATCGGCACTCGGATCCCGCCTTCGGTTAAGTCTCGTTTCATACCTCGAAGCGGACCATTCGGATCGAAACGTTTCGGGTCATGCCCGCCTTCATTGTGAGGCCCATTGTCGCTGGAGAACATCACGACGGTGTTGTTGTCGACATCGAGTTCCTTCAACAAATCGAGCAACCGACCCACATCCGAATCCATACGAGTAATCATGGCCGCTTGGCCTTTGTCTTGATTTGACCAATCTTTATCCGCGTAGATTCCGTAGGCAGGCACTTCTTGCCCGTCACCCGTTCCTCGAGTTCCTTCGTTGTTTGCGTGCGGAATCGTCAGCGACAAATACAAAAAGAATGGATTATCGCCGCC
>JAGQPC010000902.1 GCA_020426925.1 Planctomycetales bacterium
CTTCGTAAACGACTCCCATGCCGCCACGTCCGATCTGGCGCAGAATGCGGAAGTCGCCTAGCTGCCGCTGCTGGTGATCGTCGCATTCTTCGACCTCGTCAGATAAGCCGTCGGCAATTTGCAGCGCCGGGATAACGGACTTCAGGACGTCTTGAATTTCGGGATAGCGTTCTGTGAAGTGTTGAAGCTGAAGGTATTCTCCACGCTCAAGTGCTTCAAAGTATTCACTAACGACTTGGCCAATGAGATCATCGTGGGCTTCGCGAGTTTCGCTGTAATTCATTTCGTGTCACTAATCTTAGGCACCATCAAGTTCGACGCCGATTCTAGCCAGCTCCTGATGAAGGCGTCTGAGTGCACGGCCGTATCGTTGGCGTGCGGTATTGGGAGTGAGATCGAGCAGATCCGCCGCCTCGGCATTGGATAGCCCTTCGGCATGACGAAGAGCCAGTATATCGCGGTCCGAACTCTCAAGTTGGTCGATAGCTTCGCGAATCTGCTTTTGCAATTCGTTCCGCCTGAGGATCTTGCTGGGCGTATCGGAGACTAACACTCGCGCGATGGCGACCGACGAGTCTGCGACGTACTTTTCCCGGCGGACGCTCCGTTTTTTGGCAACGATGTGCCGCCGCTCATAATCGACAAGGAGTTGCAACGCCTTGCGCCTGATCCAGATGCGAAACGAAGTTGGGCGACGCTCGAGAAAGTCGTTGATGCGGCTGGCAATTGCAAGCTGTGCATCCTGAATGACATCAGAGGGGTCGACTCGACGTTTCAACTCTGGACTGATTCGGGCGGATACCAGTCGACGGAGGTAGGGGCGGTACAGCTGCAAGAGTTCCTCCATCGCCGACTTGCTCCCGCCCGCTACTCGATCCAGCAAATCGCTGGTTTGCTCCGAATCACTTGAGTACGTCAACGCCAATATTCCTCCCGTTCACAGACCCCGCAAAAAAATACGAAGCGCGACAGCCATTCGCGAGATTTCCGGAAAGTTTAACAGATCGACTTCTGTCAGAACGTATCTGCGAATTTTTCCACTTTGCGTGTCGCGCTTCTCGAAGCCCTGCGGGGTCTGGTAGGTGACCGGCAAATTCACACCAGTGCAAATGAACGGAAGTGTCTCAGTCGTTTTCCTATGGAATCGATGCCACAGCGCACTTCTCCCCCCGAGCGACAACCTGTCGTAGCAGCCGGAATCGAATCTAAACTCGCGCCCCAATGAAGGAAAATCGAAAAACGATGAAAGCTCTTGTACGGACCAGTGGACTGCTTGTTGTGCTCTTGTTTCTTGTCACTCCGACTCTTGCTGAGCAAATGTTTATTTTCGGTGACAGCCTTTCTATGCGACGCTTTGCCGATGGTCCGGTTTGGCATGAATACTTCACCGAACGGATGGATTGGCCGACGTCGAGAAATTACTCCGGCGGAGGTGCAAGCAGTGGAGGTGGAATGACCAGCCAGATCAATCAGTATTTCATTCAACAGCAATGTCCCGACAGCGGATGATGTATTCGGAATTTGGGCGGGAGCAGCGGACGTCTTGATCCAAGACCAGACCGACATGTCAATTTCGGTAGCGAACCTATCAGGGCATGTCACAAAGCCCGCCGAAGCAGGTGCGGAACGGTTCATACTCACGACTTTGCCGATGTTCGGCGAGACACCCTGGGGCAAAGAAGAAGAAAGCTCTCGCGGAGTTGACCTTGATGTCGTTTCGCGAGATTTCAGCAACCAGCTTAAATCTGCAGCCGAGCAATTGGAAATCGACTACGGGGTTGAGATCTTTATCCCCGATGCGTTAGCACTTCACGAGAAGATCGTGAACGATCCGATCGGAACCGGTTTTCCCAATCAGCGCAGGATCGCGGCAGTCTACTTGTTGACAAAATTCATTACCGCTCCACATTTCAAGAGCTACTTTCCGATCAGCTCTACAGTGAGCTTTTCCTAGGGGACTTTAACAAAGATTGGAAACTGGACGTTGAAGATCTCAACGCACTTGACCAAACAAGTGGAGACGACATGAAATTCGACGTCAACGGCGACGAGACCGTTGACCTACAAGATCGCAGTTACTGGGTACACGAACTCAAAAACACCTGGTTCGGCGATTCTAATCTGGATGGGGTTTTCGACAGCAGCGATTTTGTTGCTGTCTTCAAAGCGGGCGAATACGAAGACGGAATCGCGATGAATTCGACCTGGTCGACGGGTGACTGGAATGGCGATCGTGAATTCGATTCGGGCGATTTCGTTTTCGCGTTTAAGGACGGTGGCTACGAGCAAGGAGCGCGACCTGCAACTCATGCAGTCCCAGAACCATCCTCCGCCGTTTTAATCTTGCTTGCCATCGCTGGCGTGTTCCGACTCCGCAAGTAGCGTTCACTCGCAATCGTTTTGCTGAAGTGAAATTGCAAACGCGACCGAACGCGCATGACGCGAATGCGTGAACGAACATAAGAAAGGGTTCTTTGAGATGAGATTCTTTGACGTAAGGCTGTTTCTGTCGATCTTGCTGATGGTTGCTCTGGAGAGTGTCTCCACAGCGCAGTATCAAGGCGACTTCGAGTTTATCTTTCCTATCGACGGCGTCGCGAATTACTCGCCCGCGGAAATGATTGCCAACTGCGGTGGACCCTACAGCGACGCGACCGCCACCGCTTTTTTCACGGTGACAGATGACTCGAGTGTCGTGGAAATCCAGATCAATGGCGGTGTCCCCAACATGCTCTACACGGCATGGCTGCGATTAGGAGAGGGCGGAAGCCCTTTGACCGGGGCAGGATCTACGGCGCTCGCGGATCCAAGCGCCATCGCGACTTTAGGAGCAGTGACCCCAACTGGAGGCCTAACGGCAACCGCATTGGGCGCCGGGCTCGCCGGAGACGATGGAACCGGTTCGGTCTCTGTCGCAAACGGGTTCATGACCGACGCCAACGGTGACGGGACGCTACTGGTCAATTTGTCGTTTTCCTTGGCTGACGGAATCTATCCCTTCACGAAATTCGACGAGAGCATTGCCGACATGCCTCTCGGGAACAATCCGTTTGCAATTCGGATCGCTTCTCATTGCGTCGACGGTACTGGACACGGACTCGTCGCAGGAACTCGAGAAGCATTGTTCGACTTGCCGGCTATCGCTGTACCAGAGCCGAACACTTTGTTGCCTGTAGTTCTGGGAATGGTACTAGCGATCCAACGCAAACGAAAAAGGTAAGTGATTGGCGCAAATCAAATCGCCAAATGAAAAAAAACAATGACGAGATTCCCATGCGTCACCGCGACGCTCCGCTTCTACGGGATCCGTCGTTTATGCGAATTCCGAAAGAAGCATTTTAGAAAGGCTAACAAGATGAACAACTTGTCAAAACTCACAACCACTCTAGCGATCGCCGCTACGTTTTTTATCTCTGGCGCAGTGACCGCGGAAGGCATCATTTCGTCGATCATCAAAACGCGTATAACGTCGGATGGTGACGTTGCAGGCCGGCCCACCGATTTTCTGATCAATTTGGATGTGCCTTCAGGCAACGGGCTGGGGTTTACGTTGCCTGCAGGCGATCAGATCGAAGTCATCTTGCCACCAGAATTTGTCAACGATCGACAGGTCCAGGACAGAAATACAGGTGCAATTACAACCGTGGGGACGGAA
>JAGQPC010000903.1 GCA_020426925.1 Planctomycetales bacterium
TTGGTCCGCGGAATGTCCGGGCAGCGGAACGACCTTTTCATAGCTGCTATGAAACACGCCGTACAATGAGTAATAGTCCGCAGTTGTGATCGGATCGAACTTGTGATCGTGGCATCGTGCACAGCCGAGCGACATACCTAACATGGCTTTGCCGACTGTGTCGATTTGCTCGTCGATCACGTCCATCTGCAGCTGAGCGAAACCAGTACCGAATGCTTTTGGTCCAAGCAGCAGAAAACCAGTCGCAATTAGCTGGTCGCACCGCTCGGTGTTGGAGACGTAATCCAGCAGGTCACCCGCGATTTGTTCGACGACGAACTGATCGTATGGTTTGTCTTCGTTGTAAGCAGCGATGACGTAATCTCGAAACCGCCATGCGTTGTCGTACGTGTTGTTCGATTCGATACTGCATCCGTTGGAGTCTGCGTATCGAGCAACATCCAGCCAATGGCGTCCCCATCGCTCGCCGAACTCAGGCTTTCGGAGCAATTGTTCGGCAATCGATTCCAAAGATGCCGAATCGTCAGTCAACAGTTTCTTCAGTTCTTCCGGCGTTGGCGGAAGGCCGAGTAAATCAGAATAGAGCCGTTGAATGACCGTTCGTTTGTCGGCCGATGATAGAGCTGTGACGCCGGCCGATTTGCGAGATTGCTCGACAAGGTAATCGATGGCGTCAGCACCTGCTTCTGTTGTGTCGGGAATCTGCGGCGCGACCAAATTAGCAAATGCCCAATGATCGGCTGCGGACTTCTTTGAAAGAAGGTCTAACTTCGATTCGTCGACAGCTGATTCCGGACCAGGGATACCTCGACGCACCCATTCGACCAATATGTCGATCTCGCCGTCCTGTAGTTTTTCTTCGGGAGGCATTTCGAGTTCGTCATACCGAATCGCCTTCACAAGCAAGCTTGCTTCCGCATCGTCGAGTTCGACAGACGGCCCAGAATCGCCACCTTTCAGCAGACTCGTTTTCGAGTCGACGACCACTCCGCCTTTTGCTTTTCCAGCATCGTGGCTGTGGCATTCGTAGCAGTGCTGTTTCAGAATCGGGAGGACTTTGGTTTCGTAGAAGGCCAGGTCATCTTCGGCTTTGTCATCAGCCAAAGCAGGACAAACAAAACTGGCGCAAGCAACAACAGCGCAAATTCGTGCGAAACGCATAATGTTGTAACCGGAGGTGGGATGAGGTAGGCGGGAAGCGATCGTCAAATCGCTGCGGTCATTGTACAGGAAATCGCGGCAGAAATCTCTATTGAGTCAGGGCTTTAAATCGCAGCAGAACAGCAGCAACACTTCGAAAACCCCGTGACGGGCTGAATTGGAATCTCATGTCCCGTTAAAACTAGCAAACTTTGACTGGCTCCGCTCATGCGTTACACTCGTCGGCTGATCGTTGCTGCCACCATTTATTCCTTTTTGGTCAAAACGTTGGTCTAATTAGTTACTCTGGTCGGTGGTGGCGCGAGTTTAGCGGGCGCGTACCAGCAATTGCAAGTTGTTCTTTTCGCTGCTTATTTTCTCTGCTTTGGTCCGTTCTGTTTGCACCTCAGCTCGAGTCCAACTCTTCTG
>JAGQPC010000904.1 GCA_020426925.1 Planctomycetales bacterium
TCTTCCAGCTGCAACTCTCGCGTTGTGACAACCGCCGATTCGTCTTTGCCTTGACGAATCAAATCTCTTGACGCCAGCTCGGCCTTGATCTCGTCAACTGTGTTGTCGCCGATTCCATACTTGATGGCGTCCCGGAGTACATTGCGTTCCCGCAGTACCGCTTCTCGCTCAAAGCCGTGTGCGAGCGCGTAGTCGACCGCATCTTTGGCCGCAATCAGTTGTGGCTGCTTTTCGGTAGGCAACTCCTTGGATTTAGCGACTAAATCGAGCTCACGTCGCTCACTGGGCGTCAGTTGTGCGCGCCAGTGGGACTGCAATTCATCAAAGGTGTATTTCTTTTTCTTGCCATCCCTTGACAGGGCTCCGACCATCCCTTTCGCGTCTTCCAGCGACACGCCGTGCTTGGCCGCAATCTTCGCAGCTGCGTTTTCGTCCTTGATGAGGCGGTTGATCTCGCCACTTCGCTTACTGAACTTTTCGATCAGCTCGCGGGATACTCCGACAATCTCAAAATCGTTGGCACTTCGCTCGACTTGATAACCGAGCGACTGAAGCTGATTTGCCAAACGGGCTTGAAATGCCGATTCGTAGTAACCTTGCGCATCGCGGAAGATGTTGCTGATGTCAGCGGCCAGCCATCGATCATCTTCAAAATCGAACGTGTGGTTGCTAACGAACGCATGCGTATGCAGTTGAACATCGGGAACCTGCCCGTTTACTGACCGCGCGTCGGGATGAACCCACACGGCCGATACAAAGTTTTTGGTCTTTTTGTGTTCCTGCTTTCCTCCGGCGAGGTTCACTCGCCGCATCACATCCAGTTCCATTTCTAACAGCGTTTCATTCGTGGCGGCGCGAATTGCATCCACGATGCCGCGATCATCATTGAGCCCAAACGCGATCGACACGGACTTCGGCGCCGAAAACGTGATGTCCCAACCGTTCCGGCGATTGCCTCGATCTCGTTCTGACAGCTTCTTATTGGTAAACGGATGTCGATTGTCCAACAGTCGCATGAACTGTTTCGAATCGACCTCTCCTTCCAATCCGAGCAGCTCGGCGCCGCGTCCCAGCCAACGGCCTGCGAATTCCGGCCCGGCGTCGTAGTAGTCCGCCAGATAATAGTCGTGCGTGTCTTTCGCCGACCCACGATGTGTGGTGATTCGGGCCATCCGTCACCATAGCGCAAATCGGTTAATCCTTCGTTAACAGGCGAGCGTCACGTTTCAGCAGCGTGCTTTCATGCGGAAGCTGAACGGGATAATTCCAAACCGCCAAGCGGTCGTTGATAATCTCTTCTTCGCTGAAGGGTGGTCGGAACGGAGCCTCGGGCGGGTCCAATCGATCGGCGAGTTGGCGAGCCAAGTTGGCAAGATGCTTGCGGAGCGTGGGCTTCATCGTTCGATCTCCTGTTGTTTCTGAACTTCCTGCTGGTGGATCATGCCTCGTTGATAAAGTTCGAGAGACATCTGCGGAGGCAGCTGCACGTCGACAGACGCTTGGTGCTCGACCTCGGCCTGTTGATCAGCCGGTCCGAGCGTGCGTGCATAGACTGGCGCGGGATGACCATGGAGTAGCATGTTGGCAAGTTCGGTAGCACCATGCGCAACCCAGCCGTCCACGGCGCCGTCATTCTGCTTAATCCCTTCCCAGAGCTTCTTGCCTGTGATGACGTCTTTGCCATATTGCTTGGCAGATTGGGCCATCTTTTGCAGGACCGATCGGTCGGGCGATTCAAGCGACCGATCACGTGATTGTTGCTGCAGCCGAAACGCTTGCTGGTACTGTTGCAAGCTCTGCGGTTGTTGTTCTTGAGGGGAACTCATTGATTACGCCTTCGTCTAAGGTAAGCCTCCAGGTTGTCCATGGCGTATTCTTGCTCCGCCATGGCATCGGCCAGATTTACAGCTCGCTGACGGTCCCGTTCGTCGACCATCATGATGCGGACGGCATTGGCTAGGGCAGAGACAGCCACAAAAAGCCCAAAAGGAATGCAGCCCGTTAGACAAATACACAGGCCAACCATCTTGCCAATCATCGCCTCACGAAACTTGCCGTTGTCGCCATCCCCAAACCTGCTCTTGCCAATGCAGTGAGTGTGGACATGGTCTTCCCGGTTCATCGTGGCGAATAAATGTCGGACATAGAGCCCCGACATCAGCACGATCGCGAACTGAAATAAAAATCGATCAGGTGCGGGAAAGTTGTGCGACAGCGCCAGCAACATCGTGTTTCCACAGAGCACGTCGAACCAATAAGTCCGCGTGCCGACTGTCCCCGGCTTTTTGGCAATCATTGCCCAAAACGCGGCGGTCACGTGAACCGCGATCATGAAGATGCCGGTCAAGAACTGAAAGACATTTTTGGCGTCTCCCAGCGCGGTTTGATCGCCTTGCGGTTTGAAATTGTCAGCGTGGTTATTCATGGCTTACCTTTGAAAGAAGGAATGACGGAAGAAGTTGTCTGAACCGTCGTAGACAATCGCCTCGACTTCAAAGTCGAATTCAGGACCGCCCGCTTTGAGCGTTTGAAAGGTGATCGGAGGGCAACGGAAATGCCATTGCTGGTTAAATCCAAAGGTCTGCTGCTCGCCAACGCCGAACATGTCCCACCATTCTGGTTCTTGATGTGGCCGGTTCTGAGAGCCACCACTAAAGAACATCTTCCGCTCGTGGCCGATGATGTTCGCGTTCATTTCGGCCGTCGGTTGGTCACTCTGGCGACACATGATCTTGTGGACATGCAAACCGTAAAGAGCTTTGGCATCGGTCGCCGCTTCGAGATCGCCACCCAATTGTGATTCGAGTGTGGGGATCGATTGAATTGCACTCAGGCCGATGAACTTCTGAGAACGGCCCGTCGATTGAGTGCGAATATCCCGTTCTGCAAACGCCGTATGTCCATACTCGTCGCGGACGAGACATAGATAGTCAAAGTCTCCTTTCCGTCTGAGTACCTCTTCCATGCAAAGCCAGGCAAGAATCAGTTGCATCGCTAAGCCATTCTTGCCGTAGGTATGGGTATCGATGGCCCAAATCGTGTCTCGATCGAGCAAGTCCGCAACGGTGTGCGTCGGAACTCCGTCGACGATGTTGCTAATCGGTGGAGTGATAAATGGTTGAATGCTTTGCATCGCACCGGTTACGGCGGCGCCACGAGCTTTCTCTCCCACGGCAGGTAGCCGCTTGAGAAAATGGTCGGCGATTACTGTCGCTTTTTTGGGATCGACAGCATAGGCGTCGGCGAGAAACTGGCCGCATTTCGTGGAAGTCCGGAACGAATCGCTAGCCGCTTCGTCCGCCGACTGCGGAATCGACATGATGACGTCAGCTACATCGCTGTACCTGGCACGCGAACCACGAACCAAGTGAGCAAGCTCAAACGCATAGAGATTGGTTTCTTCGGTGATCGATTTCCAAAATGTCTCGGTTCGACTGCTATCAGATCTGCTGATGACCTCTAGCAGGTCTTGATGGAGAGAGGAAAGATTACGAGCTCCGCCACCGGGCCGAGTCAATTCATGAATGAACGGACTGATGCGAAACGATCCGTCGGCGGTGATACGGAGCGGATCTCGCCCCGCCTTCCGTAGCAGACGTTCGTAGTCGTCCGCATCGGTTGGCTTTACGGTCGTGCAAGCGAAATGGACTCGCTCTTCCGCGCGAGCCCATTCTCGCATCAGCTCCAGCAGAATCGTTGTCTTCCCAGCTCCCACTTCACCGTTGAGGATGACTCCTTTGGCGGCGGATCGCGGTTCGATCAGACAAACCGGTTTTGCCGGAACCGGCGGCTTACGGCGGAGGAATCGTAACATTGCACTGTCCCATTCGAGGTTCACATTTCAGGATCACGCGGGTGTCGCTTGTCGCCGACGAAGCATAAAC
>JAGQPC010000905.1 GCA_020426925.1 Planctomycetales bacterium
AGATCGTTGGTTGGTTCGTCGAGCACGATCACGTTGGCGGGCTTGGCAAAGAGCTTAGCAAGCAGCACGCGATTGCGCTCGCCGCCGCTGAGGCGACCGATCAGCGTCCGCGCGCGTTCGGGTGTAAATAGGAAATCCTGTAAGTAACCGAGCACATGTCGGGTGCCGCCGCCTGGCGTGGCAATCGTCTGATAGCCGTCCGCCACATCCTCTTCGACGGTCTTGGTGTCGTCGAGCTGATCGCGGAGTTGATCGAAATAGGCGATTTGCAGATTGGTCCCCGTGCGAACCGAACCGGTCGTTGGTTCGAGCTTGCCAAGCAGCAGTTTTAGCAGCGTTGTTTTTCCGGCACCGTTCGGTCCGATGATGCCGACTTTGTCTCCACGCATGATCGCGGTGGAGAAGTTATTGATGATTGTTGTTCCTTCGTAATCAAAGCTGATTTGTTCCACGGCTGCGACAAGCTGTCCGCTCTTTTGCCCTTCTTGAATTTGAAGGTTGACTTTGCCAACCGCTGACCTGCGTTCGGTGCGTTCTTCTCGCAACTTTTTGAGAGCACGGACGCGTCCTTCGTTCCGAGTTCGTCGAGCTTTGATGCCTTGCCGAATCCAGGCTTCTTCCTGCGCGAGTTTCTTGTCGAACAGCGCGTCCTGCTTTTCTTGAGCCGCAGTGGCCGCTTCCTTCCGCTTCAAGAATGTATCGTAATCGCAAGACCAATCGAAAAGTTTGCCGCGATCGATTTCCAGAATTCTTGTCGCAAGCTTTCGCAAAAACTCGCGATCGTGAGTGACGAACATTAATGTCCCATTCCACTTGAGCAAGAACTGCTCCATCCAATCGATTGCTGAGATGTCCAAGTGGTTTGTTGGTTCATCAAGAAGCAGTAAATCTGGCTTTCGCACTAACGTCTTGGCAAGTAATACCCTCCGCTTCATACCGGACGACAACTCTTCAAATCGTAGAGTCGGATCGAGCGACATACGCGACAGAATCTGTTCGACAGCGCGATCGTGTTCCCACTTGTCGGAGTCTGAATTGGTTTGGAATGCGGAAGCGACAATCGTGTCGATGGTTCCCGTCATTTCCTGAGGCACGTCTTGCTGGAGCAGTGCTGCCGACGTGTTCGCTTGAAACGTGATGCTGCCACCGTCTGGTGTAACGTCACCGGTCAGTAATCGCATGAACGTCGTTTTGCCGGCGCCGTTGCGACCGAGCAAACCAATGCGTTGGCCTGATTCGATCTTGCATGAAACCGAATCAAGCAATGTGGGGCCTCGGTACCCGATCGATAATTCTTCGATGGCAACTAACGCCATAATGTACTCGTCTTAAGTCGAAATGTTGTGCAATTGAGTTGTCTCGCGACATGTTCGCGGCGGCCCTGTAAACGGAACCACTGGACAGGCGAGGCTTTCGGGCGGAGCGAACGAAATTATCTCATCTTCTGGAGCCGCTTTTAGGGCGAGTCTGCTTAGTCCGGCGTTCGGGCGTCGTCCCACGGAGCAATATGAATTGGCCGAAACGCGGGAAAACGAATTCAGCTACCGCGGACCCAAAACTGGTACAAGGAAAACCGTGCTCCACACGTTCATCGCTAGTGAGGACGATGTGATTCGGTCCTCGCGTTAGCGCTGAATCGTCAAAGGGGTTTTTGGCAGAGTATTACTGGTGGAGAGTATCACTGGTGGAGGGAACGGCCTGCAAGTCTGGGAACACTAATCCTTACTAGTTTAGAGCAATAAGGACAATTCTAGTCGGACAGACATTCTTCACGCCACCTCCCGATTCCGCCCGGCCTCAGGCAGGCGGATGCCAACCGGCGTCAGCCCAAAGTTCTCCGCTGACAGCTGAGTTAGAGACGAGGAAGCAAATCGCGTCGGCGATTTCTCTCGGCGCAATCAAACGCTTTAATTGCGTATAGGGCAGTACGTGCTCCTGAATCACCTCCTCACCCATCGCTCGAACCATGGGTGTGTCCGTGAAGCCGGGATGGATTACAGCGCAACGAACGCCGTAGTACATGGCTTCTTTGTTTAAGGTCGATGCTACGCCTTCTAAACCTGCCTTGGTAGTGGCATAGGAAATCTGCCCTTTATTGCCTTGGGATGAAACAGATCCGATCAACACGATCGCGCCTTGCGGTTCTTCATCGGGGCTCCAACGTCCGGCCCCACGTTTATGTCGATCTTCAGCGATTCTTGCCACGGTTTCCAACGCCCAGTAAACCGGCGCGACCAAGTTTACGTTGACAACCAGCTCAAAGGTCTCTTTAGGATAGATGTTGGCTTTGCCGGTCTCTTTGTCCAACTTCACAGACAAAGCATCGCGAGTGATACCCGCAGCGGGGACGCAGATACGAGGAATCCCGTACTTGTCGGTCGCTTGGTCGAAACAGTCTTTGCGGAACTTCTCGCAAGTCACATCACCGACGAAGCCTGCGGCGATGTCTGCGCCAACTTCTTCGTTAATCGACTTGGCGACTTCGTGAACGTTGTCACTGAGGTCCACGAGCACCACGGCCTTGGCGCCGCGGTTGGCCAGTTCGAGTGCTGTTGCGTGGCCGATACCGCTGCCGCCACCCGTGATCATGGCAACTCTGTCGGTAATGTTCATGTGATGGGCTCCTCGTTTAAGCGATGGGGATGTGCTCTGATGGGATGGATGAGCCGGGATCGAAGGCATCGGCTGACTCTTCGACTCCGTTCAGGTCGACTCTGCTGCTGTTGATCGTTCGGTGAACCACTGCGCGACCTCAGGCCAGAAAGTTTTATGTGCCCTGGAACTCACGACGAGACCCACGTGGCCCGCCTGAATTTCCTTTTTCTCCACGTCTTTGGAACCGACGTGCGGAACCACATCAAACGTGGACTCCGGCCTGACCAAGTGGTCGAACGTAGCGGCCAGTAGAAGTAATGGGCATTCGACCCGCTGGAGATCGATTGCGTGTTCCCCGATTTTCAATTCTCCTTTGACGAGCTGATTGCGTTGGTAGAGGAATTTGACGAACTCTCGGAAGGTCTCGCCTGCGACGGGAATGTTGTCATTCGTCCATTTTTCCATCGCGAAGAAGTTCTCCATGAACCGGTCGCTGTGCATGTTCAGCGAAAAGTCGACGTACTTGTCGACAAAGTTCTGGACCGGTTTCATCAGCTGGAAGGTTGACTGGAGAAACGTCGCTGGACAATTCCCATAGGCGTCAATCAGGGCGTCAACATTGAAGTACTCCTCTTTCGTCCAGAGGTGCAAAAGTGAGTCTTCACCGCTAAAGTCGAGCGGCGCGGCCATCACGCAGAGGTTCTTGACTAGCTCGGGATAGATCGAGGTGAAGATGGT
>JAGQPC010000906.1 GCA_020426925.1 Planctomycetales bacterium
ATCTCGGCTCGCTTCATTTCGCCGCCAGAAAATCCGTCGTTCACGTATCGCCGAGCAAACTCCGGATCGATCTTCAGCTGCGTCATTTTTTCCCGAATCTCTTTGCGAAATTCTCGCATCGGGATCAGGTCTTCGCCTTCTTTGCGATCGGGATTGCGAACGTTTGTTGTCGCATGACGCAAGAAGTCAGCCATTTTCACGCCCGGAATTGCGACTGGTCTCTGGAAGGCCATGAACAGACCAGCGCGGGCTCGTTCGTCGGCTTCCATTTCCGAAATGTCTTCGCCATTGAGTTCGATCGAACCGCCGGTGATTTCGTACTTCGGATGGCCACTGATGGCCAGGCCGAGCGTGCTTTTGCCCGAGCCATTCGGCCCCATTAAAGCGTGCGTTTCGCCTTTTTTGATCTCGAGGTTAACACCCTTGAGGATCTCTTTGCCTTCGACGGCAACTCGCAGATCAGTGATCTTTAGCGTGTCTGACATTCTTCTTTCTTCGAGCCACCGGAATCTGCAGCGGCCTCTAAAACGACGATGAAGTGATTTGATTGCGTAGTAGCACCGTGCTACGACACTGACATGCGCCTAGCGTAGCGGCACAAGCCGTACGGTTTTTGAATGTAAAATCTGCGTGTTGCCGCACGGCTCGCGCCGCTACGCTAGTTAAGGCCACCCGACTGGAAGGAAGGCTGAATGGCGTTGGTCTTAACCGGTAATCTTTTGATGGCTTGTAACGGGCTCACGGTCGGCGGGAGCGTCAACAAATCCGGAGTGGTGTGGCAGCGGCAACTCGTCTTCAACTTTGTCGCCAAGCTTGCCAAAGCCCAGTCCTTCGACCGACGACTGACGAGCGATCTTATGGCCGTTGATTTTGTCTTGAATTCGCATCAAACCTTCCAGCAATGCTTCTGGACGCGGAGGGCACCCGGGCACGTAAACGTCAACCGGGACAACCAAGTCGACACCTTTGACGACGTGATATCCCCACTTGAAATAAGGGCCTCCACCGACCGTGCATGCTCCCATCGCGATGACAAATTTTGGGTCCGGCATCAGGTTGTACAAACGACGCACTCGACTGGCCATCTTGTATGTTACGGTTCCTGCGACGATCATCAGATCGGCCTGTCGAGGAGTGGCTCGAAACGCACCAGCACCGAATCTGTCCAGGTCATACCGGCTGGCACCTGCCGCCATCATCTCGATCGCACAGCATGCCAAGCCGAACGTCATCGGCCAGATGCTTGATTGTCGAGCCCAGTTAATTGCCTGTTCGACAGTTGTCGTCATGACATTTTCTTCGAAACGTCCTTCAATCCACGGCTGAGTCATCGCTTTGCCTTGTTTTGTGATGATTCCATATCAGATCTAAAAAACTGCAATTTTCGGGTATTCCCGGCAGACCGATGATTTTCGTATTTAACTTTCGTTTTGTATAGGCGGGGGCAATATCGTTTGGTCGCCCTAACTTCTCACGGCGAACTGACTTCGAACGTGCAACAGGCCTCACCGTCCAACCGGCAACGACTCAGTGCAACGGATTCTCCCAACAGCTCTGACATCAGCATTTTTTCCATCGAGCACACAGTTCGGTCCTGTTCCGCCAGCGTCGGATACGGGCAGGCTAACACCGTCAAAACAGGCAAACCGCTTGTATCGCATTCTTGAACATCACACGGTACATGACGCTCGCCAAACAGCTCCGCAACTGACTTCATGCGATCGGACAAATCGCCATCGCCAATCTGAGTCCGGTATTTTTCAGCCAAACGAGCCGAGATTCGTTGCAACAGGCCTCGTCGAACCTCCGGATCTTTCAGCTCGCGAATCTCCGTCCACAGCGCGATGGCCAGATCTGCGAAGTTCGCACCGGAGGTCTTATGTCCCGAATCAGTCAACGAGTATTCGTGACCCGGCCGCCCTGGTCCGTCATTCCGAGATCGCTTGCGTTGAATCAACCCAAGCGCGAGCAGCCGATTGACACGCTGGCGAACCGCTGTCGCGGTAACACCTAAAACGTCCTGCATTTCGCCTATCGACGCATTTTGGCGGCGGCGCAGCAGGTCGAGTATCGCGTTGTCGGAATCTGTAACGTTGAGCATCGGTTTTCGCTGAGCAAGACCAGGCAGCCACTTTTGGGCTGCGAATATCCAAATGTTAGCCATTTCGACAATTTTGACAATGGGATATGTGTAAATTGTCTCGCAATTCGGTCGAATGACGTAAACAATTGACTTGTATTGGGTTATTGGCTAGAAACCCCGCCAGATCGTGGCCA
>JAGQPC010000907.1 GCA_020426925.1 Planctomycetales bacterium
GCTGCCCAACCGTTGCTACCCAGACGTTCAGCACTCCATCTTTTGGCGCGAGAAACGCTAGTTGGTTTCCGTCTGGGCTGATGCGAGCTCGCGCCTTCTCCGGATTTCCAAATACTTGCTTTCGCGGAATCAAGGCGATCTCCTTTGCCGGTGCGTAGTGAACTCCAGATCCAATCAGGATGCTCAATATCAATGCAATTTGCAGCGTGCGTTTCATGTCCATGATGAGACCCGGTGGTGGTTGATCATTCAGAAGCCTGGATTTTACGCTATGGCAGCGCAAGATCCTACATGTGTGAGGCAAGTGCGCTGCCGCACGACGGACAGGAACGTTGCGGAAGGTGACTTGGCCCTGGTCGATCTATTGGAGACGTTGATTGGAATGGCCACACGGTGGGTAGAGTGCCAGATATTTCGGGGCCTGTTCGTTCCAGGGACGTTTTGAATAAACCACGCCCTCTTTCTCGTATAGCGGAGACAGCCACGACTTGAACGCGGAAAACGATTCTACGGGCACGTCACCGAAGAAACCAATTCAACGTCGGAATACGACAACCAATAGCAGCATCCACCGAAACCGAGAACGCCCTAAACAACTAAACCAGAACTTCTCACTTAGCGCTGCAGCAAATCATGGTCTGTCCCTTTCGCGTTCGCCATCCTCTCACTCACGGTACGACTTCGAATGGCCGCGATGCTGCTCACTACGGCAACAAGTGAGATGATCATAAACAGCGCGACACGACGAGCATGAGCATCGATGGGCAGCGCAACTTCGCCTAGGCTTAGCTCTACCTCGTATCCGGCGGGCAGCGGCGCACTGTTTTCAAAGCGAACGCAGTTATTCCCAAGCTTCGTCTGAGTAGGGAGATTACAACGTGCCTGATCGATTTCATCGAGTTCGACAACAACTTGCGAGTGTTTGCAGGGGAGGCTTAGTTGCCGTCGCCAGACACCAGTCCGGTCCGGATTATTAATCACGTAGGTAAAGCTCAACTCCCTGATTCCAGGTGGCCACGGAAGACTCGTTACCAGCTTCTCATTGACAATGCGGAACTGCCGTCCAAAAGCTTCGGTGTCGAACGTTATTCGATCAAACCCCTTTGGGACTCCGAGTTGCAGTGTCACCGGTAGCGATGATCCGTGCTGCGGCAGCCCAACGTAACAGGTTAATGAGGGATTATTGATGCGCAACGATTCTCGGACCGTGATCGCTCCCGGTTGCGACCGAACAGTGACGATATGTTCGTCGATAACCAGTGGGTTAGGTGCCGTCGCCGCCTCATAAACCGTAACGACTACCGACGCGCGCGGATGCGTTTGATTAAGGTGAACACGAGAGCCGGGAAAATGAACGTCATCCAGGTTTGCGCCAGGCAGATACACAATATCATCGCCCAAAGGCAGGTCAGCGAATCGGAAACGACCATCAATGTCCGAGACGGTCTCTGCCACAACTCCCATCTGGCCGCCCACTTCAGCTCGTAATACAACGTCGACACCAGCGGTGGCCCCGTCCGTTCGCGTCCCATTCTGGATTGTACCTTCAATGACACCGTCCGACTTGGCAGCCGATGTGACCAGAAGAATAACGAACAAAGTGACCAATCGAACAATCAAGACCGTCTCCGGTGTTCGGTTAATCGAGCCTCGCTATAAACTCTTTCGCGACGCAAATCGTCGACAACTTGCGCCAACTGACGTTGGGTCATCGCTAGTCGAACGACGTATGCCGCCAAAGCGCCCCACACTACCGAATAGGCAATTACGAACGCGCTCATCCACAATACTCCTTCTCGTGTTCTAAGTATTCGTACTGATCACTCAACTCAGGGCTTGCTGAATGCATGGCATCCTCTGAGACGCGTAGAGTGTCACGAACCAGCGCATCAATGGCGATTTCCAGTTGTATTTGTCGCTGCCGTTGAATCAGCAGCAGCCCTAAAAACACCGCATATCCAATCGCAGTCGCGACTAAAACGATTCTCATTGCCGGTTCCATATCAGGTGCAACAGGATGGATTCCACGAAACCACGTTGTTGCCATCGTGACGAAGGGAATGTCTAACAATCCGACGATAGCAACAACGGCTGAAAACTTGGCTCGCCGATGACTGTCTTTGACACTCACACGGATAGTCAAACATGCCGAATAAAGCATCCACAGGATGAAGGCAGTCGTGAGTCGTGGGTCCCAGGTCCACCACGTCCCCCAAGCCTCGTGTGCCCAATGTGCCCCGGTGACCAACGTCAGAGTGCAGGTGAGCCAGCCTAGCTCGGCTGCCGACTGCGACCAACAATCCCAAGTGAGATCGCGATGCCTGAGGTACTGGATGCCTGTACCGGCCATTACCAGGAATCCGACCAGGCTGAGCCACGCAACGGACACATGAACATAAACGATTCTCTGGGCATCCCCCATGGCTGAATCAGCGGGGACAAGAAACGTCGCAGATAAATTGACAAAGAACATCATCGCAGCGAGCGTCGCCGCAGCGAGAACGGTGCCCCATGGTTTCGCAAAACGATTCATGGCTTTAGTCCTCCACCATGTGTTCAAACAGCATCCAACCGACCGTCAGGTAGACAACAGAAAAAGCTGCGAGTAGTTGGACCCATCGACTCCATTCTGCCGCGGCCTGGTGATCGCCGAGCAGACGAGTCGCTTCAGATGCCGCTAGCAAAACCGGAACCAAGAGCGGGAAGAACAACACTGCCAGCAGCCCTTCGCCTTGATCGACTTCCGCCGACACGACGCTCATCAAGGTCCCTGCGGACGTGATGCCAATGTTTCCCAATGCCAGAACAAGAGCCAACGCCCCGGGTTGATTGCACCAGCGTGAATCGCACATCAGGACGAACAGCGGCACGATGAGCAGTTGAGCGGCGCCAAAGACAACGCTGTTAAACGCGACTTTGCTAAGAAAAACAACATGCGTCGGCACGGGATACGAAAGCAAAGCGGTCCAGCAACCCTGGTCACGTTCTCTGCTGACGGAAGGACCAAGCGTTAACACAGCGACGAAACCGAGCGTCATCCAACAGAGACTTGCGGCCATTTCCTGGAGTTGACCCGGGATTCGCCCGGCCTGTTGAGTAAGCAACAAGCACAGGGTTGCCCCTAGCAGCAGCATGCGTGGTGCGATCTGGCGTGAACGAAACTCACGAACAAGATCTTTGTGAACGATCCAGCAAAACTTGGCAGAGATCCTCGTTGCACTCATCATGCTGCCACCTGTCGCATACAAGAAGTGGATTGCAGCTCTCGATCATGCAGTTGCCCATTGTGAAGTTGCGTGACTCGTGTCGCCAGCTGACAAACGTAATCGTCTTGGTGCGTGGTGAAACAGATTGCCGTATTGCGAGCCCGCAAACGTGCCAAGAGGTCAACTAACATTTCTCGCCCGGAAGAATCCAGTCCCGTGAAGGGCTCGTCCAATAGAAGAATCTTCGGAGCATGCACAACCGAGCGAGCGATCGCCACTCGCTGACGCATACCGCGAGACATTGAAACCAACAACTGACTTGACGACCGTTCAAGCCCGCACACCTCAATGAGTTCGCCAACGCGCTGGTGAGGACGCGCAACATCGTACATCCGTGCCGCAAATACAAGGTTTTCTCGCACCGTCAGATGTGGATAAACCTGAGGGTCATGCGTCACCGTCCCGATCATTCGCCGCACGCGAACGGTCCGTCTTTGCTGGCCAAACCAACTTACCGAACCTGAGCTCGGACGAGTCGTACCCGCTAGGCACTTCAGCAACGTCGTCTTACCAGCCGAGTTTTCGCCCGTGACCGCTATGCATTCGCCTGGGGAAACCTCGAAGCAAATGTTGTTCAGTACGTCACGCCGGTGAAATTGCTTGCCTAGGCGTTCTGTCTGAATCGCACAAACTGTCATGATGGAAATCCTTCGATGTTGTTCGCAGGATTCTCCGCATCACAGATACATCGAGTATGCGGACCGTCGCTTGTGGATTCTTGAGACGCTACAAAACAAGCCAACAAGAGGATCGAAGCCGCTCGCATAAACGTCTCCCCCGATCGCGCTGATTTCGGTTGCTCCGCATCTGCTTTAGTTTGTGCTGTGGAAGCGGTGCGCCGCGGGGGCCAGATGGTCACAACCGTGCCAACCCCCATTATGCAGCCACCCAGCCATATCAAAGAAATTAACGGCGTCTGAACGAATGTGAGACGCACGCGTTGGTCGCCTTCATTGCCTTCAAGTATCGTGTAGAAATCGCTACTCCAAGTCGATCCAATCGCAACTTCGGTTGTCCACTCACTTTGAAGATAGTAATAGTGCTGTGCCGGTGCCAGCGCGATACGTCGTCCTGCCTGATCGACTATGTCTAGCTGTGCTTCGACAACGAGCTTGTCTGGATCCTCGCGTTCCTGGAGGCGAGCGAAGCGAATCTGACGCCCCAACCATGACACGGTGTCACCCACGCTCATCACGGCTTCACGGCGTTTACTGCCAAGTGATGATCCCGCAATGCCGATCGCAAGGCAGAAAAGTCCTACATGAATCAGAAAACCTGCGTATTGCCGTCGCTGACCGAGCAGAAGTCCTCGCAGACCGCGCCATAGCCCCCGATTCGATCGGGCCAAATCAAGGTACAGTGAACCAAGCAAGGCTGCTGCAGCAAGTCCCGCTAAACCGCTAACGGCCAACTCGATCGGATGACGTACGCCGGCTGCGTAAGCCACAATCACGACGATCACAGCAAACGCAAATGCCGCCCACGTGGCCCGGACCTGTGGCGGAGTTGGAGCAGCACCCCAACGGAGCAACGGGGCAAGGGCCGTCATGAATAGGACGACAAGACCGGTGGGAATCAGTGCATTATTGTAAAAGGCCAACCCAACCGTGATCTTGCGACCGAATGCAACATCGGAAATCGCGGTGCTTAATGTACCACCACAAATGACTGCAGTGAGTGCCACAAGTGCCAAAGCGCTGACCGCTACCATCGCTTCCAGGCACCAAACCGTGCGCAATGCACGTCGAGGTGCAAGGCGGGCTCGTTGTAAGTAAATCAACGCGATTCCAAGTATCGCGACTCCTATCATCATTCCGAGAAACAGCCAGCCAATCGGAGACTGACTGAACGCGTGCAGGCTGCTAAAAATCCCGCTCCGCGTCAAGAACGTCGAAAAGCTGCATAGCCCAAAAGCGCTGACAACCAACGCACAGGCGCTCTTCTTGAACATGCCGCAACGGCGCCAAGCCATCAGCGTATGAACGGCCGCAGTTCCGATCAGCCACGGAGCCAAGGAGCCATTTTCAACAGGATCCCAACTCCAATAGCCACCCCATCCGAGCTCACCATAAGCCCACCGAGCACCAATTAAAATACCGCTACCTAAGATTCCCCAACCAAGCACTGCCCAAGGCCGTGCAGCGCCGACCCACTCCTCGACACGGCCTGTCGCCAACGCAGTGATCACCAACGCGAAAGGAACTGTCCAAAAGGCATATCCGAGGAAAACGATTGGGGGATGAATCAGCATCGCAGGGTGCTGCAACACTGGACTCAGTCCGACGCCGTCACGGACAGGCGACAGACTCCGAGCCATCGGATCGGCGGCAAATACCATGACCGTTGCCAGAAAAAAACAAAAGCCCATTAAGACACCCAACGTTGGGACACGTAGGGCGCCGGGATCATGAAATCGCCCCGAATAGAAAACGAGCGACAGAACAGCGCAAAACCAACTCCACAATAGCAGTGAGCCAGCCTGCCCCACCCACAGCGAAGACAACGAGTAGAACGGAGCCAACTGCTGACTAGAATACTGAGCGACGTACGCAAAGCGAAAATCTTTGGTAAACAGGGCAGTCAGCAAAACTCCTATCGCGGCAGTCAACGCGAAGAGGCCTAGCCAGGCGGCTGCAATCCCTGACTTCTGCAGCCGTTCGTGGCCACATCGCCATCCTACGATAGCCGCCAAGGCAGAGTACCCCGTGCTGACGAAACCGCCAAGCAGACAGAGTTGGCCGACGAGTCTCATTCTGTCTTCCCTGGCGAGAGGTTACCTGCGTTGCGGGGAGTGCTTTCTGTCGTGTACTTGCTAGAGCACCGTGTCAAAACGGTATCGGCATGAAATGCAAGCGGCGATTGCAGGCAACCCTCCACGACTACCTGCTGCCCCTCCGCGAAATTGTCGGGGACACGTCCTTCAAAACTAACCGGGAGATTATCGTGCGTACCCTTGAGTTCAAACTTGGCACCTATCCGGTTGGCTGCGATGAGTAAGGAGCCAGGTAAGACGTCGCCACTGATACGAATTGATCGCGTGGGGAAATCAGATTGAAGCGTCAGGCATTCATCAACAGTCAAGTAGTACTGCCAGCTTGACGATGCTCCGACATATGCCATGTAAGCCGTGACAGTCAGAACGATCGCCGTTCCGATTGCCAACCGCGTACCAGCTGCCATGAAATCCCTCCAATTGCCGCTACTGCGTTAGGCTAATTGTTCACTACCGCTCATGAACCAAGGCGAAGGCGCAGAAAGTCAACGTGGCGC
The DNA here is from genome assembly GCA_020426925.1 of Planctomycetales bacterium. Lineage (GTDB taxonomy): Bacteria > Planctomycetota > Planctomycetia > Pirellulales > Pirellulaceae > JAGQPC01. The sequence goes on from JAGQPC010000907.1 coordinate 6,537, forward strand.
AACCGCAGGCTTCCTATGCACCGGCCAAAGAAACTTGGCGGGAGATATACTGACTTGCAAACGACGCGTCAACATCGCTCACAAACCGCTAGCAGCAAACGAATGGGGACAGAAAGGACCTAGTCGTGAATTTCCGCGAGTAGGCTTTTCTTATCTGGCTGCGTTCGAAGATCGCGGGACAGTTCTGTGCGATCGAACTCAGGGTGCGGCTTGTGTGCCATGGCGGTATGACATCGGATACACTGATCGAGCGCAGTCTTCTTGATCGCAGCATGAAGTGTTTCGACAGCATCTGGGGTAAGCAATTTCTCTTGCCCAATGTAAGACAACGCGAGATTCGCATGGTTGCTACCCGGGCCGTGGCAAGCTTCGCAACTAACACCAACCTGCTTGTGCTTCGCAGCTTGTGATGAAGGCATTGCTGGCTCAGTGTGGCCCGTCATGTGGCATTCAAGGCACTTGCTGTCATTTCGGTACTTCGTGGGAAGCACCTCGTACGCCTTACCGTGCGGCGAGTTCTTCCAGTCTTCGTACTGCTTGAAATGACAGGCAGCGCATTTCGTCAGCCCAACGTATTTCGCGTTCGCTGTCGGTGCCGATTGCTCGTGCTCCACTAAACGCTCGACCGTGACCTGAGCATTAGCCGTGTTGGAAGATGTGTAACTTGATCCATCGAAGTGCCCCGTCGTCACCAGAAGTGCAACCGCCACCAACGCTATGCAACAAACTGTCTTCATTTTTCCCTCATGATGAGAATTCCCTCACCGTTGTATGAACGGAACCTTTCTGCTCATTGTAATGTCAAATGGCCCGCGGCGCCTAACGTCGAGACCGATCATTCCTCCGGCCGCAGATTTTGATCAAGCCGTTGAACAAGTCTTGCTACATCCCGCGCACGCTTGAGTACGATTGGTTCATTCCCGCGGCCATGTTTGTGAATCAAGTCATTGACAAGTGGACGCGTAATGTGAGGGTATTGCCAAATGTAGCGAATGAATGGCCAATCAACAGGCTGACCAGCTGGTGCGTCTGGTCGATTGGCATCGTCAATTGTCAACTTCCTCTTAAAAACGCGCCACAGGCATCCAAGTCGAGGCCTTTCCAAAACGACAACGGCATCAGCCGCTGGAATTCGAAGGTGAAGTGTGCTTTCGTACGTCCCGTCCATGATCCACGCTGGTTTGGACACAAGCTCCAGAACTTCCTCCCTCCATTTCTCCTGGCAAGTGCTGCGCCAGCCAGGTTGCCAGAAGTAGGCGTCCAAATGAACAACTTCAATGTTAAGGATTCTTCCCAGTTCTAGCGCGAGCGTCGTCTTTCCTGATCCACTGGAGCCTAAGATTAAGATTCTCTTAGAAGAAGCAAGTTGGGCAACTGATTCCTGGTCTTCCATAGACAATCACTAGGGTGCGCAAGACAGGAGCTGAACGGATTGGATCCACTTTTGCATAGCAGTGGGTCGGACACGATGCGAGTCGACTATAATGATAGCTCGGCGCAAAAGCATTGCCGACCATTCTACCGACGACGTGACAGTGCATAATGATTTTAACCTCGGCAGAGCCCTTGCTTTTAGCGACATTCCTATGGGCGCGAGGGGTTTACTCAAGATGCGGGAGCCCGACAGAATTCTGCAAACGCACGGGACGGTCGGCTCTCGAAAAATGGCGCAGGCCACGAAAATTGGTGGGAGAGATAAGCGGATGACGTGGTCGTTGGTCAGGGAATTTGGCAACAGCCAGAAGTGCGGGGCAAACAGCCTTGGTAATCAGCGCCTCTGTTTTCCGACTCGTGCGACCCGCGCGGAAGACGGGACGTATCTAATCTCGGAAGAGGAAGGGATCG
>JAGQPC010000908.1 GCA_020426925.1 Planctomycetales bacterium
TGCTGGTGGGCACTCGTTCGCGCGATTGCTTGAACAACATCTGTGCGTGATTCAGGAGCGCCTTCACGTTCTTACCGGTCTCGCCCGTAATAAACGCGATCGGTACGTGCCACATCGTCTGAAACGTGTCACGCAAATAAGTCACCCAACGTTCCGTCGGCATCTGGTTGTAGTACAAGTCCCACTTGTTCACGACGAAAATGCATGGCTTGTAATTGTCCGCTATGTAACTGCAAAGCTGTTTGTCCACTTTGCTGATTCGCTGGCTTGCATCAAAGAACATCAGGACGACGTCCGCGCGTCGAACACTTCTTTTCGCTCGATGAGTCCCATAAAAATCGATGTTTGACTTGACGCTCCCGCTACGCCTTAAGCCAGGCGTGTCGATTGCCACGAAGACTTTGCCGTCCATTTCGAATCTTACATCGACACTGTCTCGCGTGGTCCCTGGCACCTCACTAACAATCATTCGATCTGCTTGCGCGACGGTGTTGATGAATGTGCTCTTCCCAACATTACGTCGACCGACAATCGCCGCCTTCATCACGGGCTCTTCGACGCTCTCGTCGGTTTGGTCGACGTCGGGTAGACGCTCCAAGATCATGTCCAACAATTCGCCGCGATTCCGCCCCGTCTTTGTGCTGCAGCAGATCAGTTTGCCTCGGCCAAGCTTGTAGAATTCACTCGCCGCGACATCTAGTTTCTCAGCATCGGTTTTGTTGGCCACGCAAATAATCGGCTTATCGATATAGCGCAGTCTCTTGGCGACTTCTTTATCGAGCGGTACGATGCCAGATTGCGTATCGACGACAAAAAGGATTACGTCGGCCGATTCGATTCCAGACGTGATTTGCTCTTCGACATGTTTTGTGAGATTGTCGACGTCTTCGATTCCCATACCGCCGGTATCGACCATCTCAAAGAATCGCGAATCCTCTTCCATCAGAAAAGTCATTCGGTCGCGCGTCACACCGGCTTGGTCATCGACGATCGCCAACCGCTTGCGCGCCAGCCAATTGAAGATGCTGGACTTTCCAACGTTGGGACGACCAACAATAACTACCTGTGGAACTTTCATCGAAATAACAGACTTGCAAAGCAAACTTTGAGTGGCAGTGGTGTCGCTTGAAAACGGTCAGTTGCGTGGGTCGACATTTGAAACAATCGCGATACTGCCTATCTAACCCAGCAAGAAGACAAGAAGAGTAGCCCAGACCGTTCGCACGTACGAATGTCGATCATAAACTAACCGGCATCTTACCGGTAGGTAATGGGCGCAATTTCGATATCAAACAGCCGCACGGATTTGTTGCCAGTGGACACACCAGCAGATTCGGCATAAAACGGCAGCGACAGAACGGACGGAGCCTATGCGGACGTAACATCATGCCTAACCAACTACCTGCATTCGATCTAAAACGTGCCATCCGCCAGAAGCTTGAAAGTTTGGACCGCAGCGGCGTGATGCAGCTTCGGCACTGCGATCCGGTCGAATCGTCCGCACCTCCTGTGGCAACCCAAACGGAATCGGGATCGCGACAGAGCCCAACGGTCCAGCCCGCCGCATTGACCGATCGATTGCCGACCGACGTGTCACCGCCAAGTGCCGCTACGTCTGCTGTCTCATCTCCTCCTACAGATGTACCACCAAGAAAGCTTGATATGTCAAAGCGACTGTCGAAGAAGAGGAAAATCGAAGAACTCGAAATCTTGAATACTCAGGTTCATGCGTGCACGCTTTGCCGGGAGTTGGCGGCGACTCGAACGCAAACCGTGTTCGGTGTCGGGAACCCGAACAGTCGCGTAGTCTTCTTCGGCGAAGCGCCTGGTGCAGACGAGGACGCGCAAGGTGAACCGTTTGTTGGCCGAGCGGGAAAGCTGCTCACAAAGATTATCGAGGCATGTGGGTTCGCTCGCGAGGACGTGTACATCATGAACACCTTGAAGTGCAGGCCGCCCGGCAATCGAAATCCGGCTCCAGACGAAGTTACGAACTGCCGACCCTTCTACGAACGTCAGCTAGAAATAATCCAACCGGAATTCATCGTCTGCCTCGGTTCGATCGCTGCGACGAACGTGCTGCAAACAAAACTGTCCATCGGCAAGCTCCGAGGCGAATTACACGATCTAAACGGAATCAAGGTCGTGGCCACGTATCACCCCGCCTATTTACTGCGAAATCCATCCGCGAAAAAATATGTCTGGGACGACATGAAGATGCTGCTGACAGCGATGGGACTTCCGATCCCAAACGCAAAGTGATGAATTGCTACAAGCTGCGTCAAAGCAAATGGCATGCGGCTTGATGGTCGTTGTCACCAATCTGCTTCAAAGTGGGAGCCTCCACCGCGCAGCGATCTTCTTTGAACGGGCACCGAGTGTGAAACGGGCATCCGCGCGGCGGATCGATCGGGCTCGGCACGTCGCCTTCTAAGACGATCCTCTCGCGTTTCCGTTCTATTTTTGGATCGGGAATCGGGACGGAAGAAATCAACGCTTTGGAATAGGGATGCTGTGGCGACTGGTAGATGTCGTCTGCTGTCGCCAACTCGACGATGCGCCCCAAATACATCACCGCGATGCGATCACTCACATGCCGAACCGCAGCCAAATCGTGCGCAATGAAAATGTAAGTCAGATTAAACTCAGCCTGAAGATCTTGCATCAGGTTCAGAATCTGAGATTGAATTGAAACGTCCAACGCGCTAATCGGCTCGTCCGCTATGATCAGATCAGGATTGAGCGCAAGCGCCCGAGCGATCCCGATTCGCTGCCGCTGTCCTCCGGAAAACTCATGAGGATATCGACGAATGTATCGCGGATTCATTCCAACTCGCGTCAATAATTCCTGCACTCGACGACGACGTTCGTAGCCGTTTTCGCCTGAAGACTTAAAGTTACGCAACGGTTCGCCCACAATCGACTCGACGGTCATGCGAGGATTTAGGCACGCGTACGGATCTTGAAAGATCATTTGCATACGCCGCCGAAGATCTAAAAGCGTCGGTGACCATGAATCTCTGCCGAACCGTCTACTCCATAGGCTCGTTAGCTCGATCCCGTCAAATTGAACCGTGCCTGATGTTGGACGAATGAGCTGCAAAATAGCTTGTCCGATGGTCGACTTCCCGCAGCCGCTTTCACCAACCAACCCAATCGTTTCACCTCGGGCGACGTCGAGATCCACTCCATCGACGGCTTTCACAACTTGCCGAGACCCGCCAAACAATCCAGGCGATCGCACCGGAAAGTGGACCTTCAAATCGCGAACAGACAGTAGAGGTTTTTCGTTGCTCATCGATAACAGTTGAAGTCTTGATTGCGGAACTTAGTTCCAGTGGCGGTTGTATCAGTGCTCTATTTGCGAACAATCGGCCCAATGAGTTTCGTTTCTGGTGACGCGACCAGGGTATGTGGCTTGGCATTCGGGAGCAACGGCACCGCAGCGTGGATGGAATGGACAGCCCGGAGGCAATTCGGAAAGATCGGGCGGCAAGCCGGGAATTGCGTAGAGCTTTTCTTTCGCATCGTCGAGTCGAGGCACGCTGTTGAGCAGCCCTTTTGTGTAGGGATGCATCGGGGTCTCAAATACTTGCGATGTCGTTCCATGCTCAACGATTTTCCCCGCGTACATTACGGCAACGCGGTCGGTTGTTCCAGCCACGACACCGAGATCATGAGTGATCAAAATGACGCTGGTCCCAAAGTCTTTCTTGAGGTTTGCGATCAGATCAAGAATCTGAGCCTGAATAGTCACATCGAGTGCCGTCGTTGGCTCATCGGCGATTAGCAGCTCGGGCTCGCAAAGTAGCGCCATCGCAATCATCACTCGCTGGCGCATGCCGCCCGAGAACTCATGCGGATACTGGTCGAATCGTTGCCGAGGTGATGGAATACCAACGCGGTCCAACATTTCAATTGCGCGAGCAGCCGATTGACTGGGACTCAAACCTTGATGAAGTTCCAGGACTTCCGTCAGCTGGCGTCCAACCTTCAAGAAAGGATTAAGCGACGTCATCGGATCTTGAAAAATCATCGATATCCGATTGCCACGAATTTTCTGGAGCTCGGATTCAGACGCTCGAAGAAGATCTTGGCCGTGAAAATGGACCGTTCCCGAAGGATGGCAGCCTGGTGGACAATCGATCAAACGCATCACGGAAAGGCAAGTCACGCTCTTTCCCGATCCACTTTCACCGACGAGCCCTAAAGTCTCGCCAGGCTTTAACGAAAACGACACTCCATCCACGGCTTTTACGAGGCCGTCGTCTGTTTTGAAATGCGTGTGCAGATCATTGACGATAAGAATTGAATCAGACATTGGGAAATCGGCGACAAAAACAAAATCCAAACAAGCCGTCATTGTAGCGATTCATTCGCTGGTTACTGCACCACTACAGCACAGTCGAGCATCAGACTGCGGAGAATTCCTCCGATTCACGAAGCGCAAAAGGATGGCTGCCGTCCGGCCGCCGTCGAAACCTTTGTGGAAGCGGCGTGCTGCCAGTCGTCAGAAGGTTCACGAAAAAAGATATGTTCGCCGCGAACGACCCGCACTAAAATCCGCGTTACTGGCACGTTGATCCTTCGCGTTACAAATGATGTCACAGCAAACTGTTGTCTTGATTCACGGCTTGGTTAGCAGTTCACTGCTGCTGCGTCCTATGGCGCGACGTCTGCGAAACCATGGATTCACGACGAAGTTCTGGAGCTACTTGAGTGTTCGAGGATCGATTGAAAAACACGCGAGATCACTGATCCGATTCATTGATCAACAGAACAGCGACTCACTTCATGTCGTTGGACACAGCATGGGGGCGATTATCTCTCGACGAGCGCTGCTCGACATGCCGACAGGCCGAATCACGCGTTTAGTGATGCTCGCTCCACCGAACCAAGGATCGCACGTGGCATCGCGTTTGGCGCCGAAGCTGGGGGCAATTTGTCCCGCGCTGACAGAGCTGTCAGACCACTCGGAAAGCTATGTCAACCAGCTCGGCGTACCCAACGTCGAAACCGGAATTGTCGAAGCGAAGTCCGATTTCGTCGTCCGATCACAAAGTCTCGCGTTGCCAGGCGAATCGAACACACCTACGATCGCGTTTCCTGGAATGCACTCGCAACTCTTGTTGCGGCGCGACGTAGCGGACAGTGTCGCGAAATTTCTTAAGAACGGCCAGTTCGAGTAGCCGTCAGTTGCCATAGGCAAGCGTAACTGGACCTTCGATAACGTATCGGTTGAACTTGCGATCGCCTCGAATCACGTCTTCAACTTGGCACGTGGCGGAAACGGTTTCTCCGTTCCGAAACACTCCTTCATACAGCACTGTGTAGTCGACCAATTCGTTGCCGACGGGATCTCGGTAAACTGCCGGGAAGTACAACGATTCGCTGTTGTCGGCGATGAGGAACTCAATGTTTTGCCGCCCATGTTGCTCGACGCGCTCTTTACCGGCGCGATCGACTTCTGTCCGTTCGCGAACCGAGCGGATGCTGAATAGACGCCCGCGAAAGCTTCCCATGTGTTGCTTGCGGCTGAGAATCCAGGGCCAATCTTTTACTTCCAGCCCATAGGGACTTTTCATCAATCGTGGATCTGGACGTTGAAAGCCATCGAATTCGTACAGCGAGCCAACTGTTTCCACGAGCCGCATTGCGTTCTCTTTCCCAATGACAACAAGATCGATGTCTGAATCATCGTGGCCTTCGCCCCAGAGCAACGAATCAGTTACGCCCAGCGACACACTTGCGTGTGCCAGCTGAAGTTGTGCCTGGATCGTGGTGCCCAGAAGGAAAGCTTCTCGGTGCAGATCGGGTAGAGTCCCAATTCCAGACGATTCAACTCGTCGTTCCAGCTCGCGCCATCGTGTTTCCGGCAGGAACGATTCTTCAATCAGTGATTGCGGAACGACGACGAAGTCTTGAACATATTCAGGAAACTTTGATTTGAGAAATTCGGTGGCCGCCGAATAACCACCGGTCCATTTGTTGCCATCGACATACTTCAGGCTGGCGTAATATCCGTCGCGAGGATGCTGATAACCCGTGACGTTGAACAGCAAGTTGTGTCGAGTCCGAACGTAGTCCTTGTCTTGCAGCCGCATGACTAATGATTTGCGAGTGCGCTATTCGTCGTCCAGTTGCAAATCGTCTTCACTGGCTTCCACATCGTCTTTCTTCTCCTCGACCTGCTGCAATTCACGCCACGGCTTTTTGTTCTTGTAGCTTTCCAATTCGTTCTCAAGCTGTTCTTCATCGGAATCCAATTCAACAGCTTTCGCAGACCACTTAACGGCGGTGTCGAAGTCACCGGTTTCCGCGTACGCTGCGGCCAGAGTGCTGAGAATGTGAGCTTGTTTGAATTCGGTGACTTCGCACGCTTTCGTGGCGATCTTGACCGCTCGTTCGCCGTCGCGCACCTGATCATCTGGTGAAGTTGCCAGCACCCAGGCGAAGTTATTCAGAATCCCCGAATCGTTTTCGTTTAACTTCCATGCCGCTTCGTAGTCATCGATCGCCTTCTTGTGTTGGCCGAGACTCAAGAACGCATCTCCACGCCAGCGATACGCTTCCCAGGCGTTTTCGTTCAGCGTCAAAATCTCACTTGCGGTCTCAATCGCCTTGGTGGGACGCTGATCCGAAGTGTAGTACCGAGTCAAGTACAGCAACAAATCGGGGCGACGCGCGTTGTCTGGCCCAACGCGTGTGAGGACCGATCGAATGTCGCGAATCGCGTCGGAAAACTGTGACTTCACGGAATAGACTATGCTTCGAAGCACGCGAGCGTCATCTCGAAGATCCGCTTGATTGGCTTTCTTGAGCACGACTTCCAGTTGTTCCTGTGCGAGATCAATGTCACCGTTCTGCAATAGCGTTTGCGCAAGGATCAGTCGAAGCGCCATATTCGACGAGTCGACTTTCACTGCTGACGTCAGCGCGCCGATCGCGTCGGCCATCTTCCCAGATTTGGCGAGAAGATCCGCCTGCAAAACATACATGCCGGGGGTCGTCGCACCCGCGTCGATCGCTTTCTTCAACTGCTCCAAAGCTTTATCGTTCTGGTTTTGTCGGCTGAACAATTCGGCCAACGACTGATTACCGAGCGGGTCGGCCGGATCAAGCTCCAGCAGTTGTTGAAAAGCGTCGATTGCTTTTTCGGTCTCATCACGCTGCAAGTGAGTCAATCCCTTCGCTCGCCAGGCGTCTTGGTTTCTGGGATCGATCTCGACAGCTTTATCGAAGTCGTCGGCGCTATCTTTGATATCTTTCTGGAATCTGCCGCGCAAGACAAACGCTTCTGAACGCTTCTGACCGTTTTCTGGAAACAACTGAATGGCCCGTTCTGCCGAATCGAATGCGATTCCGGAATCTCCGCCTTGCAGTCCTTCCAATTGTGCGATCAGCAAGTGAACGTCACCGATGTTCTCATCGACTTCCAACGCTTTGTCGAGTTCTTCCAGAGCGATTTGCCGGAGCGTCCGCCATTGCTCGTGCGGTGGTCGCGACAAAACAGGACGACTGATTGCGAACGCTCGCTCATACAGGCATGACGACCACAAGCTACGCGCATATTTTTCGGCGTCGTCGCTGAGTCCTTTTTCGATGGCCGATTCGCAAAGTTCCGCGACCTCTCGAAGGTCATCTGCGGAGCGAGCACGCAGCTTCTTCTTGGTAGCTTGGTCAAGCGTTGCTTGTCCTTCTCCATCAGCAAAAGCGCAAGTGCAAAGTAGAATCACCGATAAAGCGATAGCGGCGATACGTCTAAGGAACGGTTGCATGTGAGGTCTCCGCACGGATACGTAGAAGCGTCGTTAGACGCCTTAACTGCTGGTTGGAATACACAGCATTATTACGTCCCGAACGAATTCTCGCCAATGCGGCTTGCCCGCCAGAGCGTCCGAATCGGGACGTTTCTGCCAAAGCCAATGACGCAACGCTCAACCAATTACCGGTTAAACAGAAACGCTGGGCTGTTGATTAACGCCCAAGCGACATCCTGCACACCCGTGAGCCGAGGATTCTTGGCTTGGCTCAATCGGAGCTCCAAACGGGAAAGTTCTTCTTTCCACACCGTTTTTTCCGTGGACAGATAGTAATCGCGAACCGTTTTCGATTGGTCCGCAGTTCGTTGATCGGCCGGAACCTGCAAAACCGTCTTGAGGTCGTCCGGAAGCTTCGGCGATGACAGAGGCCTTTTAGCGTCCGTAACCGAGATGCGGAATCGACCGATGTTGTGCGTGCCGTCGTGCGTTTGCACAGCTGCCACTGTCAGTTCGGCCCCGGCGGACACCGCATAGTCTTCGCTCAATTCGAATATCGCGAAATGATTTCTCCCGAACTGAGGCGCCACGGCCCACCCCGAAGTTTGGTTGTCGTCGATTGCTCCGCTGACATCCCATCCGGATTGGTTGAAGTCCGCCGTCGCGTTTGCGAACCCGATCTTGGTCGTTTGGTCGCCGACGACCAAGTCTGCTGAGATCTCGTTTAGCACGAAGTTACCGTTCTGAGCTCGTCCGGGACCTTTCGCTGGCAGGCTGTCGTCGGCAAGCGCCTCAAGTCGCAATCCAGTGATTTGTTTCAATTCCGGTTGAAGCTTGATCCTGTAAGTGTCTT
>JAGQPC010000909.1 GCA_020426925.1 Planctomycetales bacterium
ATAGAAGGATGTTGCGTCAAATCAACAAAAAAAGAGGGCCATTAATACTCGGAAAAAATTTTACTCGAATTTGTAAATATCCTTGACGCTGTATCACGCACCCCTAAGAATGACCGAGATTCATGAAACTTGTCATGGACGCTGGGGACGTTGAAATGGTTTCGACCCCACAAATGACGGAATACTTGTCTGCCGAGGGAACTGGATTCCTCGCCGTCAGATGAACCAGCACTGAAGTTGGCCGCGATGCGTTGTACGCAAGAACTGATTGTACGCAATCAGCTCCGTTAGACCGTCCAAGACATCGATTACACGATGTCTTTTGAATCCCCCCAAGTAAACACATTGGGGGCGGGAGATAGAACGATGGCTAAATCGACGTCTGCTGATGACGTAAAACTGGAAGAGAGCTTCCAGGCGGTTAGAAAAACTCTGTTGGAAAATGGAAAGGCAGATCGGTTAGCCAAGCGATTGGGCTACTGGGTTCTGCCGAACGATCGTCGCCTTCCAATCGCATTCCTAAACCGCACTTTAAACGATCTTCTCAATACACCCTACCAAGAATTGATTTCCACACCAGGAATTGGTCAAAAGAAAATTAGTTCGCTTGTCAAGCTTTTGTTAAGGGCGACTCTGGACGAACCGCCAGCGGTTCCGGTCGGCATGGTCGACTTGGCAGGCGAGCTGCAAGATCTACCGGACAAGCCACAGCCTAACAAGCGGTTCGACCCGGCAATTGTATCGGAGGCACTGTGGGCGGAATGGTGTCGCATGGTCGAGCATTATGGTGTCTCGGGTGAAACGCTTGGTCGTTTGGCTCCTTCTCTGCGCCGCCTGCCGACCGTAATCTGGCACACTCCGATGAGTGAATACCTTGGGCACTCGTTGTCGGAAATACGTCGTCTGCGAACGCATGGTGAAAAACGAGTGCGGTGTGTTCTCGAAGTATTCCACTCGGTTTATCAGAGGCTTAGAAACGCATCCGCCAGCGACAACGTACAGCGTTTGCTGGCTCCAAAAAACATCGTCGCGGTTCAAGATTGGGTCGCGTCAACCATAGCATCGCCGATTACGCCCACTGCAAACGAGATTCGTGATTCGTTCACGCTACCCATCTTGGATCAATTGCAAATTGATTCAGGTGAAACCGTGTATCGGCTGTGTGTGGAACGGCTCGGTGTAAATGGGGAGCCCATGAGCGTCCGCGACCAATCCAGATTGTTGGGAGTGACTCGCGCCCGAATTTACCAGCTGTTGGACGACTGCACCAAAGTAATGCAAGTGCGGTGGCCCGAAGGTAAAATGCAATTTGACCAATTAACGTCCGCGCTATCGCAGCGTACAGACGACAGTCAGTCACTTTCACTGTTCTACGGCGTACGCGAACTTTGCTATCCTGAGAAATCACGTTCGCCACAAACAGAAACCGGACGCACTTTCTTCACCCATACGGCCGAGGATTCCATTCCACAGCCACATGTTGCTCCGCCAAGCCAGCAGCCACGGCTGGAAAATTCTCAACCACCCGGCTTGCGATTCGATCGGCCGAGCGGAGGACCTCCCAGCAGCCATTTTTAGGCGAGCGTACTATTCATGCGGCTCGCCGAATTTCTGCGTGATCACTGGATCGTGTTAGCCGGATTGCCTCGTCGCTGGGATCCAGTCTTCGTACATGATCCACGAATCCGAATAGTCGCCCAACTAATGTCGATATCGTTGATATTTTCGGCACCTGCTTAAGCGTATCAATCGACACGTAAGCGGCGTGTCGCAGCAGCGATCCGGCATTGTTTGCGTGCGGCGTGTTCCAGAACAACCGCTCGTTGTACCGACCGCGTCGAAATCCCGCCAATCCTAGTGGCGCTAAATCGGTCGCGTGAAGTTGGCAGCTAGTATCAACGACGCATGTATGGCCTAGGGTCATCGATCGAGCGGCGAGATCAGCATCCGCGAACTCGGGACCGAAATAGGATCGGAAGCCACCTACACTGGCCAACGCGTCCGCCAAACCGAACCCCGCATCAATTGTGGGACCATCTGCTCGAAGACGCACCGACTTGCGAGACGGGTGACGCACGCCTCTGCCAATAACTTTGCGGCTTCCTCCACCTCCGCACCGAACGCCGGCGGAAACGATCTTTCCGTCGCCATCTTCGGATAGAATGATTGGCGCAACGAAACTAGCTGTTCCATCAACCAGTAACTTTAACGAAGAATCGGTCCAGCCATCGGTGGCAAGCACGCCAGGTCGCAGCCAGTGGATTCGATCGCTGCGGCAGCTGGCGAGTCCACTATTGAGCAACGTTGCGATGGACGACTCATCGGGTGACCGCACGAATTGAACCTCGTCGTCCAGATCATATGGATCTTGATACGATTCTCGACACGCGACAATCACTTCGGTGTTTGAGGGGCGATTTTCAAGTATCGACAGCAGGCTCGCGTCGATAGCCGTTTGCTCGCCAACGGCTGGCACGATAATCGAAAGACGAATCACTGGAAACCTTCCCGGCAGCAGCTCGTCGCAGGTGAGACATTCAAAGGACTGTGTCCCGTGTCAAGGGACGAAAGTGTATTGCGTTACCTGCCGTGGCACGCCTGTCCTCTTTTTTCGTCTTCATTGCTTGCTCGAGTTTACCTAGATGTGCATCAATTCGCTTCAACGCTCCAACTTCGCGAGCCGGACATGCTTTCAATGCTTGCACTTTCCGGTAAGCTTTGCCTTGCAGAGTGATGCCGTTTTCGGTGCTATCACTGTTTGCATGCAGTGAGTTTGCTTTCGGAGGAAATGAATCAAGTGTCAAACGACGAAGTTGAATACTTTGTATTCGATGTCGAAAGTGTTGCCGATGGTCAACTTGTTGCCGACGTCCGCTTTCCAGGGCAAGATCTCGACCCAGCCTGCGCGATTGAACAGTATCGTGGCGAATTGCTGGACAAGACGGGCAGCGATTTTATCCCGTACACTCATCAGCTTCCCGTGTCCGTGGTCATCGCCAAGGTGACCGGAGATCTGCGGATCGCTGACATTGTCGAACTTGATGCTCCCGAGTACCGATCGCATGTGATTACGGAACTCTTTTGGCGAGGATGGGAGCATTACAAGCAGCCGACACTCGTCACGTTCAATGGTCGATCGTTCGATGTTCCGCTTCTGGAGCTGGCCGCGTTTCGGTACGGCATCAGCGTTCCCGGTTGGTTTGCAATGAATGCAAAAAGTTATGACCAGCCTCGTAACCGATACAACACTGCGGCACATTGGGATCTGCAGGATCTGATGGTTAACTTTGGAGCAACTCGATTCAACGGAGGCCTCAATCTCGCCGCAACCGTGTTGGGCAAACCCGGCAAAATCGACGTTCAAGGAGATATGGTCCAAGATCTGTACAACGCCGGAAAACTTGCGGAGATCAACGACTACTGTCGCTGCGACGTGTTGGACACGTACTTCGTTTTTCTGCGAGCGTGCGTGCTGATTGGGCGAATTGATCGAGACGCCGAAAAAGAGATTGTTGAAAGTACAAAAGCGTGGCTGGAAGACCGAGCAGACACGTCGCAAGCGTATCGCACGTATTTGTCAGCTTGGGGAGATTGGAAGAATCCGTGGGCGAACGAGTAATCGCTTGACCGTTCAGCGACCGGAAAGGCTGAACTAGCCGCCACCGACGAGCGTCACGATTTCGATTTGATCACCATCGTTCAGAACATGCTGATCGTGTTGCTCTCTGGGAACCAATTCTTGGTTCAACTCCACTGCGACGAATTGTCGCTTCAGCTCTAGCAATTCGATCAAGTCGCCGATCGACGTGCCGTCTTTGATTTCTTTTTGTTCGCTGTTTATCCGAATTTGCATGGAACGATTGCGTCGAGGATCGGCGCGTTTCTTGACCTGTGAAATCACTGTCCGCGGATAGGGGTATTGCGAGCTCTGCCCACGTCGATCAATGCCAAGATCCCAGTTTGTGGTTGGCCCCGTGATGATAAATCGACTCTCCAAGGGACGCCATACGCAGCGAAGTTACCTGACGTCGTGTCCATGACATAGACCACTGAATTTCCACCTTGTCGTCCGGGCGAGTTCACTCGACCAGTGGCGAGCAAGTATTTTGAATTCTGGCCGACGCCCAAATCTGCTGTTACGTTGGTTTTAAACTGTCCGTTGAATTTTCCTGTTCGCCGATTCAGTACAACGCACTGCAATTCACCCGAAAAGTAATCCAACGTAAATAGACCCTCGACGTCTTGGTCGACCAGTCCCGTGGCCATTGCGAACGATTCGTTACTTGCGGCCGAATCGGCGTGAAGGAACTCACGTGGTAACTGACGTTGTCCGGCGGGATGCATGTTGACCACATACATTCCACACGCAAACGAAATGGCGGCAACGGCAGCGATCGACGCAGCAACCGCGACAGCTTTGGCTGAAATTCGCATGGCTAAACTCCAATGAGATCGAGCTTCTGGTCTTAATCTAACGTGTTTGAGTGTAATCGAACTCAACAACTGAGACGTTAATTTCTTGTTTCTAGGTCTCAGCCGGGTGCCTCCCGCCGAGGTTCATCGTAACGCTCGGGAACCGTTGATTCCACGGGATTAGGCTCGTGCACAAGCGGAATTAGACATTAGCTTTTGCCCGTTTGGGCTTCCCAATGGCGATTCTGACCAAATCAGCGCTGTCGGCCCTTAAAAAACCGCTATAGCAGCCTGTGTTCGCAATTTACAAGACGCGGTTATGGGCATTCTTTCCATCCCGTGCGAACCATCAATTGATTTGATAAAACATGTGGTTCCATTAGACAGTTAGACTGCGGCGCAGAGGCGCTCTCGCCGTAATGATACTCGGATCCATTTGTTTTTCGGAGAAATCTTGTATGTCCACAAACGGTGCATTGAATCGGAAACTTCGCATGGCCCTCGTCGGTGGCGGCCAAGGATCATTCATTGGTCGTGTTCACTGCACGGCCGCCGTTCTGGACAATCGGGCTGCACTTGTCGCGGGAGCTTTGTCGTCAAATCCAGAGCGAGCAAAATCTTCAGCACCTGACTACGACATCGCCGCCGATCGAGCCTACACGTCGTACACTGAAATGCTTGAATCCGAAAAGGCGTTGCCTGAAGATCAGCGAATTGATTTTGTTTCAGTCGCCACGCCGAACCACACTCACTTCGAAATCGCCAAAGCTGCAGTCGATGCCGGATTCAACGTCATCTGTGACAAACCGATGACGTTCGACTTGGCTCAAGCAGAAGAACTCGCCGCGGCCGTTGATAATTCAGACGTAGTATTCGCTGTCTCGCACAACTACACCGGCTACCCGCTGGTACGTCAGGCTCGCGAGATGATCCTGAGCGGAGACCTCGGCGAAATCAACGCGATTCGTTCCAACTACATTCAAGGTTGGCTGAGAACTCGATTGGAACAGGACGATCAAAAGCAGGCTGCTTGGCGAACCGATCCTTCCAAGAGCGGCGCGGCTGGATGCTTTGGCGACATCGCAACGCATGCGTATAACCTCGGACGCTATATGACAGGACTGTTGCCCGATGCGATCAGCTGCCATTTGAAAACGTTTGTCGAAGGTAGACAACTCGATGACTACGGAACGGCTGTCATTCGCTACGAAAACGGGGCACTCGGTACGGTGACCGCATCGCAGATCAGCCACGGTCGCGAAAACGATTTGTACATCGAAATCGATGGCACAAAAGGATCGCTCATCTGGCGTCAAGAAAATCCAAATGAGATGATCGTTCGCCAAAATGGTGAGCCCCACAAGATTTACACTCGAGACCCTAACGCTCCGTTCATGAACGCGTCGGGTGCAGCTGCCTGTCGCTTACCATCCGGACATCCGGAAGCGTTCTTCGAAGCATTCGCAAATGTCTACCGAAGTGCATACGACGCAATGGCCGCTCGTGCGACAGGCGAGTCCTTCGAGAAAGTCGACACGATCTATCCGAACGTGCATGATGGCGTCGAAGGCATGTATTTCATTCAACAGTGTGTCGCGAGCAGCGCAGACAACGGTGCATGGTTGCCGTTAAAACACGACCGAGCTCGACGCTAACTGATTCTGATAGCTCTCGATTGACGCGCTGCGTCTGTCGCTTTTGCTGACCTGTTTGACGAATTCAAAGGCGGATCTGAATGTCTGACCATGATGCACGCGTTGCGGCAAACCGTGAACTAATTGTTGATGCCCAAAACAAAGGGCTGGGAGCGACGCTCGCTGCCTACACAAAACTTTCTGGTCCCGGTTGGTTGCAAAGCGCTATCACACTTGGCGGCGGTTCCCTCGCTGGATCTTTATTCCTAGGTGTGCTGAGCGGGACGAGTCTTCTGTGGTTGCAGCTGGTCGCGATCATCATGGGCGTCGTTATGCTGTCGGCGATTAGTTACGTCACGCTTTCCACCGGCGAAAAGCCGTTTCAATCGATCAACCAGCACATCAATCCGGCGCTCGGCTGGGGATGGCTGATTGCTACCTGCATGGCAAACATGATCTGGTGCATGCCGCAGTTCAGCCTCAGTTACGAGGCGCTACAAAAGAATCTCGTGGGCGGTTCGATCGACGAATCGATCGGTGCGAAACTTGCGGTGTCAATTGTGCTGCTCGTTGCGGCGACTTTCGTCGTTTTCTTGAACAGCAACAAAGGATTGGCTGCCAAAGTTTTCGATTGGTTCCTCAAGGCTCTCATCGGCATGGTCGTCATCTGTTTCTTTGGCGTTGTGATTTACTTAAGCATGCAGGGGCAGCTGAATTGGGGAGCAATCTTTGCTGGCTTTGTTCCTGACTTGTCGTTGTGGACAAGTCCCGCTGGCGACGTCGCTGAGTTATTGCAGTCGTTGCCAGATAATGTCGCGGGTTATTGGTCGTCTAGAATCGTAAAAGAGCAGCAAGACGTGATGATCGGTGCAGCGGCGACGGCCGTAGGCATTAATATGACGTTCTTGATGCCGTATGCGATTTTGAACCGAGGCTGGGATAAACCGTTTCGAGGATTAGCTCGATTCGATCTCAGCACCGGCATGGCCATTCCTTACATTATCGTCACCAGCTGCGTTGTGATTGCTGCGTCTACTTCATTCCACGCAAAAGTTGACGAAAATCTACTGAGTGATGACCCTGCGATGGTCCAAACAAGTCCGTCGTTCGCTGGGATTAAACCCGTTCTTGTGGCGCGACTCTCAAACGCTGACGTTGGCGATGCTACGTTTTCAGATCTGACTGAAGGTGAGCAACTCGCCAAGATTGTTGGGCTGCCTGAAAACGAGAAAAAGATCGCATCCAGCCTCGTTCGTCGCAATGCGTTTCAATTGTCGCGAGCACTCGCGCCTCTGCTCGGCGAACGAAATGCAAATATCGTATTCGGAATGGGTGTTCTAGGAATGGGCTTTTCCACGATCATCATTCTAATGCTGATCAACGGCTACGCGTTTTCCGAAATGTTTGGTCAACCGCAAGGTGGACCTGCGCACTACTTGGGTTGTGTCGTCGCTGGCATAACTGGCGCGTCATGGTTCTTTGTTTGGGACGGCCCAGCCAAAATGTGGCTTGCGATTCTCGCCTCTAGCTTTGGTATGATGTTGCTACCGATCGCCTACATCACGTTCATGCTCATGATGAACAGTAGGTCGATTCTTGGCGCTGAAAAGCCAACCGGCGGTCGCATGCTGTTATGGAATTTCTTGATGGGTATTTCGGTTATCGGCGCGTGCATTGCCGCTGGACAAGCTGTCATTAATAAGGCCAGTGACGACACTGCTGGCCCGGTAGTCATTGGAGTCGGCATTGTCTACGTCGTTCTGGTGATCGTCGGGTTCGTCTACATGGCGGGCAAAAAGAAACAAGCGGTTTAGCGAAATTAGTCGTATGGATATGACAGCCGAAGTTGACCACATTGCTGAATTCGTGCGTGGCCGACGAGTTGGTTTTGTTGGCAAACTCGGCGGCATGAACCGGCGTGAAGCTTACGATCTCGTACGGCAGAGTGGCGGCACGCCCGTCGACCAGCTTGACGATCGCCTCGACATCATCGTGATCGGTGCGGATGAATTGCCGGCTGAAGACGACACGTTGATCAGCGACAAGATCCGTGACGCCGCGGCCCGAGGGCAAATCGAAATCATCAACGAAGACGTCCTGTGGAATCGCGCCGGCCTGGTAGATAACCAGCAAGACGTTCGACGGCTCTACACTCCCGCGATGTTGGCTCAGCTGGTCAATGTTCCCGTTACCGTGATTCGGCGTTGGCATCGCAAAGGGTTAATCGTCGCGTCGCGTGAAGTTCACAAGTTGCCCTACTTTGATTTCCAAGAGGTCGCGACAGCTCGACACATCGCAGAACTCTTGGATTCTGGCACATCATCAGCAATCATCGAACGTAAGTTGCAACAATTGGCTCGCGCGATTCCAACTGCCGAGCGTCCTTTAGCGCAACTCACGCTGATGGTGGAAGGTCGCCGACTTCTTCTGCGACAGGGCGACGGATTGGTCGAACCCGGTGGTCAAAGGCTCTTCGACTTCGATGACCATGAAGATGACGCTGGCGATTCAGATCCAGCATGTGCCGATGATTCTGTCTCTGAAACAATTGCCTTTCAAGTGCCATCGTCTGACGACACTGCTGAACTCACGCCGGACGACATGGTCAATTCGGCGGTCGATTTCGAAGCCGCTGGGCAATTCGACAGTGCGGCTGAAATGTATCGCGCCGCTTTGATGGCTGGTGGAATTGACGCAGACGTATGCTTTCGATTGGCTGAATTGTTGTACTTGCAGGGCGACCTAACGGCCGCTCGCGAACGTTACTCTGTGGCCATTGAACTGGACGAAGATTTCGTCGAAGCGCGTTCGAATTTGGGATGCTTGTTGGCGGAGCTTGGCGAGACCGAATTGGCCATCGCGTCATTTCGAGGCGTCATTAAGTGTCACCCGGAATATCCTGATGTGCACTATCACCTTGCGCGAATCCTCGACGAATCGGACGAAGCAGATGAAGCCGACGATCATTGGCGTGAGTTTTTGGCGTTGGCGCCAGACAGCCCATGGGCGGATGAAGCTCGGCAGCGGCTGGGATTCGATTCGACCGTCGGCTCACTCGATTAACGTTCGCTAACTCGGTTATGGATTCGCGCTAGACGCGAACGGGAAAATGTCATTTTCTTCATTTGCGCAACTGAAGGAGCAGACCGGTGAAGAATGGCCGACGATAACGAAGGCAATCGAATCGGCGGCACATCACGCGTCTGCTTTGCGAGAATTAGTCGCTGAATCGCAGCCATCCAACGACACGTCAGTCATCGCTTTCGGTTCACTCGCGCGTGGGGAGTGGACGAGTGGCAGCGATGTCGATTGGACACTGTTAATCGATGGTCCCAGCGACATGCGACACTTTGACGTAACTCGCTTGATTGAAGATCGGCTGCTTGAAAGTGGCTACGCCAAGCCAGGACCGAGTGGCACCTTTGGATCGATGAGTAGCAGTCATCAGCTGGTTCATTACATTGGCGGTGTGGAAGATACAAACCAAAACCTAACGCGTCGCACGTTGCTGTTGCTGGAATCAATTCCGCTTTCCGCGGCTGAGACGTACGATCGTATTTTCACTTCGATCCTCGAACGTTACGTGCTAGGCGACCCGCCCGCAACGACGCCCGGAAGTCTCCACGTTCCGCTGTTTTTGCTCAATGACATGGTCCGATTCTGGCGGACTATGGCTGTCGATTACGCAACCAAAAAGTGGCAACGGTCAAATCAAGGTTGGGCGCTGCGAAATATCAAGCTTCGTATGTCGCGAAAGCTCTTGTTTGCAAAAGGCATGTTGATGTGTTTCCTTTGCGATCGAACCTTCGCTGGGCAAGCGCAATCGAACTCTGCCGACGATGTCGAACGAGAGGTTCTCGAATTGTGCAAGAAGTTCGCACTCCAGCCGCCAATCGATCTGTTGTGTCACGCGATGTTGCGGTTCGCGTCAATCGAGACTGCGAAGAAAACGATCACATCGTACGACAACTTTCTGGCTGTGTTGGATGATCCCGATCGTCGCAACGAATTGAAGAATCTTCCGTTCGAGCAGACTGACGAAGGAGCGTTCGCCGATTTACGTTTTGTAGCTCGAGACTTTCGCGACGGGATCAACGAGCTTTTCTTCGAATCCAGCGAAGAACTTACGAAAATGACCCAACGGTACGGGGTCTTTTGATGAGGCCGATTGGGTTTTCTACGGGAGCGTTGGCCAAATCCGATTTCAAGGCTGGGCTGAATTTGCACACTGAAGAGCACCTCGCCATCGAATTGTCCGCGCTACGCGAATCAGAAATAGCGAATCTTGTCAGTGAAATTGCGTCATTGTCCCTTGGTCAATTTCAACACGTGTCTGTGCACGCACCTAGCCAACGAGTGGAACTGTCCGAATCGGAACTTTTCGAGCAGCTAGAATCGCTCGCGCCCTTTGTTGATGGCATCGTCGTGCACCCCGACCTGATCATCGAAGTTGACAATTGGAAGGTCTTGGGCGAGCGAGCGTACATCGAAAACATGGACAATCGAAAACCGATCGGCCGAACGGTCGATGAGCTTCAACCGTTCTTCGACGCATTGCCCGCCGCACGATTCTGTTTGGATTTGGGACACGCATGGCAAATTGATCCAACCATGCGTTTGGCAACCGAACTCTTGCATGCATTTCACTCTCGTCTCGCCGAACTGCACATTAGTGAAGTCGATGCGGACAGTCGTCACCGGCCGATCAGTTCCAAAGCAGCGAACGACTTTAGAGCCGTGGCCGAATTGATTCCCGAAAACATTCCGGCGATCATTGAATCGGAAGTACAGCACGATGAGTTGCAAACTGAATTGCGAATAGTTCAATTCGCACTCGGAGACGTCGATTCGATTGAGGCATCCTGATGGAGATTTCGAGCGGCAACGAACGTCAACTGCCCGCGGCGTATGTTCACGTTCCGTTTTGCCGACACCGATGCGGCTATTGCAATTTCACTTTGGTATCGGGACGAGACGATCTGATCGATCAGTATCTGAAAGCGATCGAGCTGGAGCTGGCAACGATCGGAGAAACAGTTCCCATTAGCACGCTCTATATCGGTGGAGGCACACCGACGCATCTTTCCGGGCAGCAGCTTCAGCGGCTTTTGTCTTCGATCGGTCGTACGTTTTCGCTATGCAACGATTTGACAACGGCGCCAGAATTCTCGGTTGAAGCCAACCCAGCCGATATCGACGAAGAAAAAATCAACGTGCTCTACGATGCAGGCGTGAACCGGATCAGCCTCGGAGCACAGTCCTTCAATGCCGCAAAGCTCAAACGCCTAGAACGCGATCACACAGCCGACATCATTCGCAGCGCTGTTTCGATTGCTCGAATCCGGATAAAGAATGTGTCGCTGGATTTGATCTTCGCGGCCCCGGAGGAATCCGTTGACGACTGGAAACGTGATCTTGAGCAAGCGATCGCTGTTGATCCCAACCACATTTCTACCTATGGCCTGACGATCGAACGTGGAACGACGTTCTGGAATCGGCAGTTGCACAACGATCTGCATCCGCTCGATGAAGAAACTCAACGAACGATGTACGAACTGGCTGTCGATAAACTCACGTCGGCTGGATTTGAGCATTACGAAGTTTCAAATTTCGCAAAGCCCAATTTTCGTTCGGCGCACAATGAAAACTATTGGCTGGGAGGCGAGTACTACGCGGTCGGTCCTGGTGCAGCTCGATATCTGAACCGTGAACGAAGCATGAACCACCAAAGCACGACGACGTACATCAAAGGAGTGCTCGCTGGCCAATCGCCAATTGTCGATCGCGAAAAACTCTCTGACGAAGATATTGCTCGCGAACGCCTAGTCTTTGGCTTGCGTCGAATCGAAGGCATCGACGTCGCTGGCTTTCATCGCGAAACGGGCTTTACGATCGATGAGTTAGCACAGCCTGCATTGGGCGATTTCATTGCAGCAGATTTGCTTCGATATCAGAACGACCGATTAACGCTTACGCGAGAAGGATTAATTGTCAGCGATTCAATCTGGCCACGATTCTTGGTTCCCTAGCACGTGTCATCCAGCGAAAAGTTGCTTTGCAATTGGCTGTCACTGGTCGTTAAACTGAATGGCAGACAGGGCGATAGCAGTGGAACGCTCTTCGATTTGAGCCAAGGAGAAGAAAGATGTCAGTCAATCCGTACGAAAGCAGCGACCATCCTAGCGGCACCGGCGTGAATTTCCTGAAGTGGGCAGTGATCGCTCTCGTTGCACTCCTGTTTTTCGGGCTTTTGTTTTCGCCACTGCGACGTGGTGGTGTCAGTGAAGCGGCGCGGCGAAATAGCTGCATGAATCAAATGCGACAAATAGCCATCGCAATTAAAAACTACGAACTGGCAAATGGATCGCTACCGCCAGCGTATACCGTCGATGAGCAAGGACGCCGCTTGCACAGTTGGCGAACGTTGATTCTCCCGTATATGGAAGAAATCACACTTTACGAATCGATCGATTTGACAAAGCCGTGGGACGATCCCGTAAATGCGGAAGCGAGGAATACGCGAGCATACTTCTACGAATGTTCGTCGAGTGACGCGGATTTGACGCAGTATGTTGCAGTTGTGGGGGATGGCTTCGCATTTTCGGGAAGCGATCGAAATGACTCTGAGGAATTTGCTGATGGTGAAGGACAAACGATTCTCTTTGTCGAAGCTGGCGCAAAGCATGCAGTACATTGGATGTCGCCCGAGGACGTGGACGCAAAAACTTTTCTGCAGTTAGATGAAGCAACAGATATGAATCACCCAAGCGTGATCTTGGTCGCGTTTGCGGATGGCCACGCAAGTTGGGTGCCATCAGGTGTCTCGATACGCACGCTTCGCGCGATGTTGACGACGAATGGCGGAGAAGAAATCAACGAAGAATGACATCAACAGCGTTTAGCTGGTCGATCGCGATTGAGGGTATTTTCTTCGTCTCAAGACTTCAAGAATGGTGATCGGGACTAGCCAACTGCCCCAAGCTGCAAATGCGTAAGTGTCCACTTCAAGTAAGCTTGAGACTCCCCCGATGAGTCGCAAGGCGATGGCCGAACATAAAAGCACAAAGCACCGCAGTGCCCACATTTGATGGCGGTCAAACTTGCAACTGCGGGCATTCTTCCAAGCGAGTATCGCCGTGAGCCCCGTAAATACCGCCAACATCGCAAACCCAATCCGTGCGACGTGTGAAAATGCGAACGCGGACATGATCAGTCCGCTCGGCGCAACGAGCATCGACACAAGCAAGATCTGCATCTGTCCGATGCGACGATGGAGACTCGCAAAGCGAATTCGCAAATGGCTGTTGATCAACAACAGGCCCAAGACTATCGCCACTGGGCCAGAAACGATGTGTATATAAAAAGCGAACGCGTACGGTCCCCAGAAGTGCGTCTCTCGACCGATCAGAAAATCAGCTTGGAAGTTTGGCGGAAAGTAGTCACTGTAAACCAACACGATCGACGACGTGACCTTAACGACCACAACGTAAGCGCCGATCCATAGCGCTGTGGCCGTGAGGTCTCGTAGGTTCGACGACCTAAGGTCAGATAGCATCGTTTGGACGTCACTGACTTAGCATGTTTGCGGCACGAAGAAGTGTGGCGATCTCTCGCCTACTTCTTTGGCGTTGTTGTAAACGTTCCCATTGGCGTGACAAGTTTGACGGGTTCTTGTTTGCCGGCGATCGTCGCAACCCAGATCTTTTTTGGCGAAAGCTGCTTTTTTTCCTGCGGAGTGATGATCACAAAATCTTCTTTGACGTTGGTTGCTACTTGGACGACGCCCGGCACGGCGTAGAGCTTTGCTGCGACAGCCTTCGCACATGATTCGCAGTGCATGTCTTTTACATACATGACGTACTGCGGCTTCTTCGGTTCTGGCTTGGCCGCAAAACTGACTGTTGGAATTGTGGCTGCGGCAATTGTTGCGAGCGCTTGACGACGTCCGATTTTCATCATTACATTCCTCGATTCTGTTTCGACGGTCTCACTGACGTTTCTGTCGAGATCGGCATACGAGCATGCCGTGGGGAGTAAAATCAGATCAGCCGGAAAAGTTGATGCAAACGGAAACGTTCCGCGATTTCCAATCTTGCCGGTGATGCCAGCGATGCATTCGGTTTTACAGAACCACACGCTTTCATGGTGCCTAATAACTAGGCACCCGTTGGATCCGCTCGTTGACAGCATGACGTAAGCCATTTACGCTAAACGTTTTCGGCAATTCTCTCTGCCGTGTTTCTCTTGTGAGGTTTTCAGGCACGTGTCACCGAGTTCATCGTCACCACAGTCAGGCGACGCAGCCCAAAGTCCTTCTCGCAGCCGTGTTTTCGATCAAGCGGCCGACCAGCGCGTGGAGAAGTTTACCGAGAGCATCAGTTTTGATAAGCGGCTGTACGCGCATGACATTCGCGGATCGATCGCTCACGCTCGGATGCTAGCAAGTGTCGGAATTCTCACTGGCGACGAAGCCGAGCAAATCGCGACAACGCTCACTGCAATCGGCACACGAATCGAAAACGGCCAGATGGAGTACCGGAACTCGCTGGAAGACATTCACATGCACA
>JAGQPC010000910.1 GCA_020426925.1 Planctomycetales bacterium
AACGAGTGCCCTGATTGCGCGGCAGTTGAGACAAACGCTTTCAGAGACTCAAAGTAGTCTATGTATTCTTCGCGTAAATCTTCTTCTGGCTCGTCCCAGATGTCCGGATAGATTCCCTGTTGGGTGAAACGTTGCGCTTCGTATTGCGACCAGAGCTCGTCTGGCGAAATCTCTTGAAGAATCTGCGATATCGATTTGACTTCGGCTGGATCAAATATGCGAGGTGGTCCGTACTCGCTTTCACCACCGCATTCTCGCCCGCCTTCCACCAGAAACCCTCGCAGCCCGTTCCCGCTCCAGACTTGTCCCGTCAATAAATAGTGCAGCCCGTGCCACGCTTTTTCCAATGAGATCGAATTATTGCAGCAGGCCTCTTCCTTGGTGCAGGGCGAGCCCGTGGTTTCATTAGTTTCGTCTTCGACTAGCTCGGGATCGAAAATCCGTAGAGTGAATCCTGCTGGTGGAGATTTCGGTGGCAGAGCGCGAATCGGGTTGTCTGTGCTTGCCACACTTTCTAGCAACATGATCATTGACATTGTTCGGATCTCGAAATGATTGCTTCACCCTCCCGCCGGGAGGAAACGAACGCCAGAACGTTTCCGGGGAGAGGCCTTTCATGGAACGCGTTTTCGACGTTCGCCCTCTCCGCCGTTACGCGGCGACTCTCCCCAAGAGAGAGTAATGTAGCGCACATAAGAATACGTTTACCCACAAAGCGCCGCCCGAAGTAGCGCGAACGCGCCACGCGAAAAAAGAATCGGTTGGGCCGGTGCTGTCGATTCTGTCGGATCGTCTAGAGATCGAGCTCGTCGAATTCATCGAGCAAATCGTCGAGCTCGTCTTTCGAATCGGCTGGTTGCTCCGCTTGACGCTTCGGTATTCCGACGTCCATGCCAACCGCTTCTCGTCCGGCCAGCAATAGTTGCTCGTCACGCTCACGTGCAGCGATAGTTGCCGCGTCCGCGCCACCGTCTGGAGCGCCAAAGAGTTTCGATAGGTCAATCTTCAATCCTGCGACGTCTATCGCGGCACCGGCGATCGCTGGACTTTTGTGTTGAGGAAAGATGATCGCGTTTTCCGGACACACTCGACTGCACGCCGGACATCCTTTACGGCAGTTATCCGGTTGCTCAACCAAAATCGTGTCGGCAGCATCCACGCCATAGACGCCAAACAGGCAAAAGTCGATGCACTCCATGCAATTCGTGCAGCGACTGAAATCGATCACTGGATACCAGCGACGTCCACCCGTTTCTTCGATGCGAACCGGCTGCAGGAGCTTGTCTGGCCCTTTGTCTTTGCCATTGCCGTTCCCGAGAGCCGTGTCATTCGTGGGATTGTTGAATCGGTTTAATTGTTCCGACGAAGGCGAACCACCCACCCAATCACCCAACGACACGACTTGGGTGGTCATGTCGCGCGCGATGCGTTTTGTTTCTTCGATGAAGTCAGACGGCTTGTCGCTCGCTTTCAAACTAATGCAATAGATTTTTCGGTTCGGCGTCTCTCGTTCATCCGTGACTCGAGGCTTATCGTTGCCATCTCTGGCGCCGTCACTGCCATCGTCATCTGCGCTCGCTTCGTCGTCGGCCTTCAGTTGAGATTCCGCAAAATGACCGCGAACGTCGTTTTGATCTAGCAGCCAATGCGCGGCGCGAGGGTAAAGCCACGACATCACGACGACGTCGCTTCCGATTCCCTGGAGCGCAAGTATGCCAGTGCTGTCGCTTTTCAGATCGTACAGATGCGGAACGATCGTGACGTCGATACCTTGTTCCATTAACAAGCCAGCGACAATCTCTTCTTCGAGATTTCGCTTCGCGGGATTTTGGCTTTGTCCTTGGGAGACAACGACTGAGATTCTTTTTGCCATTGTGATTGTTTTGTGTTTCGTTGCTAGAGTCCAGCCTTCAGTTTCACAGCGACCATCATCGAATTGACCAGATAAAGGCGGCTAAAAGCCTGGACTTCAACAAGCTAGTTCAATTGTCCTTTGATCGTTCGCTGCGTGACTTCCCAAACCGCAGCAAGATGTTCAATATATGATTTAGGCGACAAAAAATCCGCCTTTCCTTCGATTTCGAAGAGCCAGCCTTCGCCGTACTTGTCAACGTTGATGTGCGACGGGTCGGACAGCAGCGTCTCGTTAAATGAGGTGATCGTGCCTGCCATGGGTGAGAAGAGCGAACTTTCCGCTTTCTTACTTTCGATCGACCCGATGTCCTGTTTCTCGTGAAGAAGCGATCCTGCGTCGACTTCCCAATCTAAAAAGTAGACGTCTTGCAGCAGACGAACGGCGTACGCAGTGAAACCAAAGCGGTACCTCCCGCCGATGTTGACGGCCCACATGTGATTTTTCGCGTATTGCCGGTCTGTTGGGAATTCCGCTTTGAACTCGCCCATCATGAAATGCAACGAGTCGCTCATGTATAGCGGACTCCTTGATGTTGCGGCTCAAAAAACGGCGGTAGCAATCCGTCGACTTGAAGGAGCCCTTCTCGCGTGAGTTCAATGCGATTGCCGTCGATCGTGACCCAACCTTTGTCCTGGTAGTCCTTCCAGATCGAGGACCAATGTTCGAGGATGTCGACGTCAAACTTTTCCTTGAAAAAGTCGACGTCCAGATACCCTCGCTTCAGAAGCAAAATCACAGTGCGGATGAGAGCTTGATGTGCCGTAGGTTTATAAGCCCGATACAGCGGCAGCTTGCCTTCATTGAGCAGCGGTTCGGTGTAGCTTTTCCATTCCGGAGCGTTTTGGTAATGGACTCCCGAGATATGCCCGAAGCTGGCAATTCCTGTTGCCAGAAGATCAGAACCAAGAAAAAGATTGTCGCGATAGCTAAAGTTCACTTTCGTCGGATCCTTGACCATCGTGTACGCGCTGGATACCGAATACCCGACATTCGCTAGCTGATCGAAAGCATAATTCACCCATTCGCGTTTCGTCGGCCAATCGGCGACCGGCGATTCAACGTCGTTGCCCAGAATGTCTTTGGAAAAGACCGTGTTGAACGGAAGTTCCATCTGATAGATCGTGACACTTTCGGGCGACAAATCGATGGTTCGCTGGATGCAATCTTTCCAGTTGTCCGTGGTTTCGCCGACCATGCCGGCAATCAGGTCGATATTGACGTTCGGAAAATCGACTGCTTTGATCCAATCCCATGCTTTGTAAACTTCCCCGGACAGATGGGCACGCCCGTTTTCTTCGAGAATCTTGTCGCTGAAGTTTTCGATGCCCAAACTCAATCGAGTGACGCCGAGCTCACGAAGCGTTTTGACTTTTGGCTCGGAAAGCGTTCCCGGTTCGCATTCGAACGTTACTTCTTCAGCTTGGTCCCAGTTGATGTTCTGACGCAAGCGATCCACAAGCGATGTGAGTTGTTTGCCACTAAGAAACGATGGCGTACCGCCACCGAAATAGACAAAGCGAAACGGTCGATCGCCCATGCAAGGTTGCTGGCTGACAAGCTCGATTTCGCGAGACAGCGCCGACACATACGTTTCAATTTCAGGGGCCGTCTTGTCGGTGAAAACTCGAAAGTAGCAGAACTTACATCGTCTGCGGCAAAACGGAATGTGAAGGTACAGACCCAACGGAACGTCGCGCGGCTCAGATGCTAGAGCCGTTTCGACGTGATGCAGTTGCGATTCCGTCCATTGCGAATACGGAGGGTAGTTAGAAATGAAATAACTACCCACATCGGTTTTTGTAGCGTCAGTTGCCATTCAGGACTCTTGCCTTCGCCTTCTATCAATAGCGTTTATTTGGAGCGGCGTTTGCAATCGCATTGTCAACGACAAAGCAGTAGACGATTCCTTGATCACTTGCGATTACTAATCGACCGCTGGCTACAGCAGGTGATCCGCCGAAGCCTCCGGTCGCTTGATATTGCCACGAAATGTCTCCCTTTTTCAGATCGATTCCAAGGACCTTGCCATCGCCGGTACCAACGAACGCTCGGTTCCCCGCGATCACGGGCGATGAATCGATACCTCGGCGACTAGGCACTTGCCAAAGGACATCGCCATTCTTTGGATTCAATGCATAAAGCTGCTTGCTGCGACCACCATAGACAACGATGGATTCAGTCGCCGCAGGGCAGCTGCGTATCGACTGAGCCGAATTTGGGTCAGTGTAGGTCCAAACGGTTTTCGCCTTCCGCCAATCGACACAGAAAAACTCGCCGCCCTCGGTTCCGAAAAAGACATGATCTTTGACGACGGCAGGAGTCACACCGGTTGGATTTCCGATATCGACCGACGCGATCGGTTGCCCTTTTTCGACGTCGATAATGTGCAACTTTGCATCGCAGCCTGCGAGAAACGCTCGCCCGTCGACAATCGTCGGCGAACTTTGAATTTGATCTTGGATTGCGTACTTCCAGTTCAGCCGACCCGTAGCCGCATCAAACGAGTATAGCCGTGAGTCCTGCGAGGCGACGATGACCGAGTCTTTATAAAAGTTCGGACTGGATACTTCGGCGTCCGTTGCAAACTTCCAGGTGACTGCTCCAGTGTTTGCGTCCAGGCAGTGCAGAGCTCCATCGTAGTCGCCAACAAACACAAGCCCGTTCCGTACAGCCGCTGACGCAGGGAAACCGTTGTTCTGGAGTGAGATTTTCCACTTAGGCTTGCCGGTTTTCAGGTCCAATGCGTAAAACGTGCCGTCCAAGTCGCCGATGTAGATGACACCATTTTCGATAACCGGCGTTGCGTTAAATGCTCCCCCCGGCACTTTGAATGTCCACTCTTCCTTTAGATTACCTTTCAACGGTTCCGCTGCGACGCCGGTGCCGAGTGGGTTACCGCGGAACACAGACCACGTTGCTTGCTGCTTTTCGGCTTCGTCTGCGAATCCGAGCTGGAAGCTGGCAATCAATGCTAAAAAAAATGCGGTCGTTTGTTTCTTGAACATTCTTCCCGTATCTCCAACATGACAAGACCAACAAAAGGCAACGATTTCTTAACGGCCTTGCCAGCGTAGATTCTACCAAACACGAGCTGAGCCACAACGAACGCATAGCCGCATCAGGTACGTTCAAGCGATCTTGTTCACGTTAGAAAACGCAGAATCCCGCGAAACCTGGGGATGTAGTTGCACTTCAATGTCGCAGCTTGGCCTTGTGGATGCGCTGTGAACCGACCGAATAACTGCCAAAATCCAATTACGGCGTAATAAATCCTTCGGGAGCTTGGCCTCGATTCGTTTCGACGAAGTTTCGAATCGTCGTCGCGTTGAATTCGTCCAGCGTCAGCAGCCGAGCCCACGATGCTAACACAATCGCGGAGTCGTTTGCGGCGCGAGGCGTCAGGAT
>JAGQPC010000911.1 GCA_020426925.1 Planctomycetales bacterium
GATTTCGATGAATTCAAAGTCGTCGTCATCGTAAGGACTGTTTGGGTCGTTCAGAGCAGGGTGATACATGATCTCGGTGATTTTAAGCGGCACCGGTTCGGCCATGAGATAGACGCCGTCTGAAATGGCGCTCCATTCGGTGCCGCTGAGCGTTCGCGCCCGGACACGAGTGTTTTCATACAAACGAATTGACGCGGTAAACTTCTCGGCCGAATCAGAAACCGACCCGTCCAGATTCACAGGGTCAGAACCGTCGGTCGTGTAATAAACGACGCCTTCTTCGGACCTCAGGTCGAGCCGATGTCCATTCCGAACGGTTCCCGGAGGTGTGACGAATGTCGGAGGCGGCACTTCCGGGAACTCGCCACTGGACGCAAGCTCATCAAGCAGTCCGCTAGAACGTGCGGAAAAATACGGACCGCCGAACTGGTACGCCTGTTGATAGAGTTCGTCGGAGGAATAGAGTCGAGCGTCGTCTGTGGGATTTGCATCACGACGATAATCGCCCCAGCGTGCTGCTTCCAAATGGACTTGCTGGTTCGCTGCGAGGATGTCAAACCAGCGGCTGGCTGTCCTGAATTGGCCAAGTGCACCTCCGTCTGCGGTGTGCATTCGAGCTCGATCGGCAAACGTACGCTTAAACGCGTCGTTCTGCATCATTTGCTCGAATAGAAACTCAGGTGCATAAAACGGATTTGGTATTTGTGTCTGAGTTTGGTCCTGCGGTAGGCCGAGTGATTCTGGATTGTCGTTGAAGAAGAAATGAAATCCTTCGCTCCGATTTCTGTGCCTCGCAGCAAACCAGCTTTGTTGGGCGTTACTGCTGATTTCCGCATATCGTTTTAGGATGATAAAGTCGATAAGATTCTCGACGTTGACCATCCCAGCAACAGCCTGGAAGGCGTCGGGATTGGACAGGTCTTCTTGCGCTGCCGCCAACAGAGCATCCCACGCTGCCGTGTTGCCATCGATTGCACCGTTCTCATCGACAACGTCATAGTTGGATGCGTTTCCGCCCAGTAGTTCTGCGGCCATCGCAGCGCTAGGGCGATCGGTCATGTCATAGATGCCCCAGTACATGTTATTGATGAAAACGTTAACCGCACTCGATTCCACTGCGGGCTGCTGCATAGCACGCTGCGACGCACGCACAAACCAGCTGCGAGCGTACGTTGCGTTTTCTCGCTGAGCGGCATCTGTCGCAAGCCACGAATCGGCGCGACCAGCACGCAACATGATTCCCGAATAGACATCGCTTTGCGGATTCTTCAGGTCAGTGAACAGCCGATTTCCTGTAGCACTGGGTTCTAACGGCGTATCGAATTCGATCTCCATTGAAAACTTCGACGTAACCGCCGGATTGCGTTCTTGGCTGAGACCGGTAGTTCGAATCTTGCCAGTCGTCACCATGCGAACGTTGTTTGCTTGGTAGCTGTTGTTGACTGGAATGAATTCGACTTCGACGTCCCGAGCCCATTCGTCTCCGACCATCACTGGATTGGCAAAAATTCCGTCGTCAATCGAAAACAGATCGTCGTCATTGACTGTCAACATGACGGATGGAGTGGATGACAGGACCCACGGATTGAACGGCACGTCCGGATCCATTTCGTAGTCCGCAGCAAAACCCCAAGTCTGAGGCTTTCCTTCGTTTGATTGCGACCGGATGTCCTTTTCCAGCACATAGCTTCGTCGTGACGTTGTCGGATCCATTCCATCTGAAAAAACTGTCGCCGTTACCAAAGTCGACTGGGTTATTGGAAACGGACGAGAATACAAATTGCCATTTTCTTCGGTCGGTTCCGTTCCGTCCGTCGTGTAACGAATGCTTGAATTTTCGAGTTCTGTCGTAAGCGTCACGACGGCAGTATCTTGTTGGATGATTGTGCTGCCAGGAGAAAAACGAACTCCTTGAAATCCTGTTAAGTTGGCCGCGCCGGGCGTCGGAACTTTGAAGAATTGGACTTCCGCCAAATCGGACGTCAGACCGTAGGAAACGTCCACTTGCTGAGGTGGATACTCGTGATATCCGTGTGCCCACGATCCGTCTGGTCTGTACAAATAAAGTTCATCCCATCTGCTGCCCAGCTTAAAATTCGTGTGCAGCGGCGAATCCAACTCGCGTCTGTCGTTGCCCGACGCAAAGACCAGTAGATACCCGTTTGGCTCCACGACAACTTCGGGAAACTCCCAGTAGATGCCGTCTGTTTCGAGCGACCAGCCGTTGAGGTTTGTGGGTGAGTCGCTGTCATTATAGATTTCCAGCCAATCAGCGTAGTCGCCATCTTCGTCCGCCAGTGTCGATTGATTGCTAGACATCAATTCAGAAATGACGACACGTGGCGCGATGGGGTTTTGGGCTCCTGGCGTCGGTGTGGAAAAGAATTGTGCAAACGTCTCGCCGCTGGGCAGTCCAAATGATTGATCCGTGATCTGTTCAGTGTACGGATTAAATTCGTGCGCTACGGTTCCGTCCGGACGCAGCAATCCCAGGTATTCGCCTTCAGCCTTGAGTTTGAAGTTCGTGTGAATCTCCAAGCGTGGTTCGGTGACCACGAAGTTGTCTCCCGACGCAAATACGACAAGATAGCCGTCGGGTTCAATGTCCATGGAGGGGAAATCCCAAATCGCGGATGAATCACGCAGCTGCCAGCCGGTAAGATCCACTGCTTCCGTCGAACGGTTGTGAAGCTCGATCCAATCCGGAGTCTTTCCCGCGATCGTCTCCAGCGTCGAATCGTTGGACGCAACGAACTCGTTGATAACAACGTCAGCCGTCAGCAGCTGTCGAGCTTCCAGAGACTCCACGTTGGTTCGTCGAGGCGTTCGGACCGCTTTCGTTCGACGAGCAGAAATCTGCAACGGCTTGGCTGGAAGAAATCGATTGACCCATTTCATGGTTTGGCTCCTGTACGGTCTCCGGCTGGCTCTGACTCACCAGTAAAGCGGTCTGACGGATGCCCGGTAACGCGAATTTAATGGAAATTAACGGCTGCCAGCTCAACCACAGAACGTAAAACCGGGGATATGGGCCGTTTTCTTTTCCTGTCGGAGTGCGTCGTCTATATTGGCGAGAGGTACTGCACTTTTTGGGGGCTCGTGAATGGGCTGTTGCCGCGGCGTTTTCGTCCTGACAATTTGCATTTTCGTTGGTTGTAGCCGGTCGAATACTGGGAATTCGACGTCCGCGTCTAATGGTACGGAAAGTCGCGCCCGCCAAGACAGTCACCAGCTTGATGGATCAAATCCGGTAGATCTTCTCCCCAAGCATGAGCTTTCCGACGACCAATCGGAGGAGTTGGCAAACGGTGATAGCGCCGACGAGATCAGCGCGCTGATCCGGCAGTCTGTTGTTGAACTAGTCGTGCGCGACGTGCTCGGCAACGAAGTGGCGTCGGGCGTCGGTTTCTTTATCGACGATCGAACGCAGATCGTGACCAGTTTCCATGTCGTCTCGACCGCCGTTTCGATGACTGCGCGAACCAGCGGTGGTGAAACGATCGATATCGAAAACGTGATCGCATACGATCCGGACCACGATCTTGCGATTCTGAACGCTCGACAACTGGCTGCAGATGTCCTGCCGCTGCAAATCGCCGATGCCAACTTGCGGCCGCACGATGTCGTCGTTGCAGTTGAGCGATCAAACGAGACTGGGTTTGCCGTCGTAAGCACGACAATTGATGCGCTTCGGTCAACAGCTGAATTACCTGATGAGTTTCAGCACGCTGGGACAGACGACACGGTTTGGGTCCAAACTTCGTCGGTGCTAACGACTGGGAACAACGGTGGTCCGCTGCTGAACACATTGGGGCAGGTTGTTGGCGTAAGCTCGTCCGCGTCAGATCTTGGACTTGCTGTACACGCAAAGCACCTACGGGAATTACTAGGCCGGACAAGCGAGCCTTTGCCGTTGCCGATTCCAGGCATGGGCAACATCACGGACGCAGAAGTCGCACGATTGTCGAGCGAGTTCGTTCTTAATAATCGTAAATTCAATGATGCTGTTGGTGCGGCGCCGACTGAGGCCGAACGATTGCGGCTGCGCAGCACGCAAAATCCTGCGTCGGAGTTTGGGCGTCGCTTTCTGAATCTGGCCAATTCACGCGAAGGCTTGCCTGCGCTGGAATCGATGACACTGGCAATCAGTTTGTTAAAGCAGTCAGACAAGCGTGAGGACTACGAACTCCTATCGAGTAACCTTCACCGACTGACCGACTTCATCGATTCTCCCGATCTGGCGACGGCTGCGATGGAGCTGAACGGCGTCTACCACGAAAAGGCGATCGATGTTTTGAAACGAATGATCACCGATAGTCCGCACGGCGCAGTCAGAGGTGTCGCGTGCGCGGCGCTCGCAGCTTGCTTGCAACACACGAACGATCTGTACGCTCGACGTCTTTTTACAATGACCGGGGATGCTCAGCCGGAGTACGTTGCGCTACTTCGCCGAGCGACGGGCGAGTTCGGCCGACATCATTACCACGGGCAGCGACTTGAGAAGATCTTCAAGCCGTTCCTCGTCGAAAACAGCGTCCGAATCGGGATGCCTTGGTTGGCGACTGAAGGCAAGGATCTCGATGGAATCCCGCGGTCACTTCATCAACACCGAGGGAACGTGGTTCTCATCGACTTTTGGGCCGATTGGTGTCCGATTTGCCAAAAAACGTTTAAGCAAAAGAAACAACTAGTTGAGAAATACAAGGGGCAGCCATTCACGCTTTTGGGTATTAATTGCAACGACGTAAAGATTGGCCTCGCAGCTGCACGAGCGCAAACGTTGAACTATGACTCGATTTGCGATGGCCCCAACGGATCGATTCGCGATGCGTGGGGAGTGAGTGGCTTTCCCACGATTTTTGTCGTGGATCAGAAGGGAATTATTCGTCACCGAGCGGCCACGGCTGACATTGCTGCGTTAGAGCGAGTGATCGATTCGCTGCTAATCGCGCCACAAGAGTTGTTTGATGGCGATATTGTTCCCATGGGATCTCGCTGGAAATATCGAGACGTGGCCGATCCACCAGCGGCCGACTGGATGTTGCCGGAATTTGACGATTCTGATTGGAGGGCAGGGCAGGCAGACTTCGGCTTTGGGAACTCGCCGATGACACAAGTGAATTACGGCGTCATTGGCGAAGAGCAAACGTCGACGTATTACTTTCGCCGCGAATTCAATGTGAAAGATGCATCGCAACTGAAGGACGTTTGCCTGTCCAGCTATTTTGATGACGGAATCGCCGTCTACGTTAACGGCCAAGAGGTCTTTCGAAGCAATCTGACCACGGACGCGGGGCATGACTTTCGTGCTTGTTCTGCTCGCCGCAGCAACGGAACTGAGTTGGACTGTGCCGTACTTGCTTCGAACGTCCTGAGAACTGGCCGCAACGTTGTCGCCGTTGCAGTGCATCAGGCGTCGAAGTGGAGCGCGGATCTGGTCTTCGATCTTTCGCTGTCCAGTCAATCTGGCGATCGTTGTAGAGAGCTACTTGCGTCGAATGATCCCGAAGACCAAATTGCGGCGTTGAGAGCGATTTCAAAGTTCGGCGCCAATTGTAGTGTCGCCGCGAGTGAAATCGAATCACTGCTTGCGAGCTTTGACCCACGCGTCCGAATCGGCGCAAGCATCGCTCTAGTTAGCGTGAAGGGAATCCACGCGGATGAACTTGCCCTTCCGGAGCCCATTTCCGACGCTGAGCGGGACGCTCACTTGCAGCTCGCCGTCGCACTGAACGGATTAGCGTGGCGCGTCGCCAAGCAGCCGAATCGAAGCAGCGAGGACTACCGAAGAGCGTTCGCTCGAATCATGACGGCCAACAAACTCGCTCCGTCAAATGACGGCTTAAACACTGCAGCCATGGCCCTTGTTCGTATTCGCGAGTACGAGCGAGCGCTCACCGTGCTCGGAGAATCGCGCCGAGCATTCGGATCTCACGACTACGCGGTATCCGCGCTGGCCCACATCGGTTTAGGCAACATTGAACAGGCAGTGACGATGCTTGAAAATGCAAAAGACGCAGTCGCAGAGAATAATGAAGGGGTCGACGAGGACCTGCAAATGCTGCTCGAAGAAATCGAACTTGCTGTGGCCTCAGATAAGAAGTAGCAACTTCGCTTCCTGACTTTACCCCGCCTCCCTCAGGTCAAGAACGAGCTTGCGAGTTTTTGGGGAGGGGCAAGCTGCCAACCGTGCTTTCACAAGAGCAGACGTTTAACAAAACCTAAAATGCGCCGGCCCCCTCCGCCGCTGCGCGGCGACTCTCCCAAAGGGAGAGTGAAGCACTTGAGGACTATAGCCGCCAATCGATCGACTTAGCGAAACTTTCTTAGCGAACTTTCGCGACGGCTGGTTTTGCTTCATCTTTTTGTGCTTGCAGCCGTTTCCATCCGACAACCATTGCGGCACCAAAGAGCATGATTGTCCACGTCATAAGAGCAGTTGCTTCAGGTACAACGCCTTCTTGCGTGAACGTTTGGTCAATCAGTGACGCCGTGACCGCTCCGCGATCTTCACCTGCGTCAGCGAGAAACTCGACCGAAACGTCCAGTGTTGTGGCTGGAGTGCCAAACGTTGAAGTATCGAGCAAGCTCGTTGTGCCTGCGTTGAAATCGTCAAAGATGTTTAGATACTCGTCTGGTGTGATTTGTGTCGCGGATAGCGTAACGTCGCCACGGCCCGAAACGATCGCGACTGGATTGCCCGAAAGAGTTGCGCCCGTGAACGACGAACCGCCCTGCGATGTCGCGCGATACGAGACTCGCCAAAGCGAAGGACCGTTTCCTGCCAAGTCATCCAAGCCGCCCTGGAACCGAATGCCGTAATTGCCATTCGCGTCCATGATGGTCGCAACGTTCACTTCGGTTTGAGCCGTAATGTCTCCATCGGTGACCAAAGAGAATTGGTCAAACACAATGTTACCGGACACGACGCTGCCGTTGCTGTTGATCAGATCCATCAACAATTCGACTGCCGCGTTTGCAGGCAACGAAAGCGCTAGAGCAATACCGAGTGTAAGACAAATACGATAGGCAAATCGAGTCATCGGAAACCTCGTTGGACATTCTTGCTACGATCGACATGATCGAGACAGCCCTCAGTTTAGTCTCGCCCGCTATACTCGCAAACTATTCGGTCAGCAAAAATTCCACACGCGCTAAGAGTTTGGTACATTGTTCCTCAGTCCGAAGCTCGGCGTGTGTTTCTAGACATTCAAAACTGACAACAATTCGCCTTCGGAGGCCGAAATGAATCGAACGATTACCTGCCTGTTGTTCGCAGCGACTATGCAAGCGGTGGCCAGCGGCCTGGAGATTTCGTGGGAAAAGAACTACCTCACGATCTTTGGTGATGTCGGCGGCAAGCCGATTCCTGGCGAGTCGATCGAGATCCACTACCTCGAAGCCTATTGCCGTGCGAATTCGCAGACGACCGATTGGACCAAACACACGGTTGTCGGCCACAAGACCGAGCTGGTTAGCGCTTCGGTTGATCGGACGAAATTGCATCTGCGGTGCATATTGAAGGACGGTGTCGTTGTCGACCATCGAATCGAAGCGAAAGATGACGAGATTAACTTCGACTTAACCGCTCACAATCCTACGAATGTTCGTTCGGAAGCTCATTGGGCTCAGCCATGCATTCGAGTTGGAAAGTTTACGGGCTGCGGCGCTGAGGATACCGAGGACGCATATGCGTACATCAAGAAAAGCTTTGTGTTTTTGGATGGCAGAATCGCGTTCATGCCGACGCGCGATTGGGCGATGGAAGCTCGTTACATTCCTGGGCAAGTATGGGCCGCTCCTGGCGTTCCACGAGCCGACGTGAATCCTCGGCCACTGCATCCATCGGTTCCGAGCAACGGTCTGATCGGTTGCGTGTCCGGCGACGACAAGATGGTGTTCGCGGTTGCGTTTGAACCATATCAGGAACTTTTTCAGGGTGTCATCCGTTGTCTTCACAGCGACTTTCGACTCGGGGGACTCAAGCCCAATGAAATGAAACGCATTCGAGGGAAGATTTACATCGTGCCGAATGACATGGACAAGCTGTTGGCCCGATATCAGAAGGACTTTCCAGAGCATACAAGCGTCAAACCACCGGCCAACTAGCGAACGACACGTCGCTACAACAGTACACCGGCGTCTTGTGACATGACACGGAACCGGTAGGATACGATCTCGTCTAGATCTCCGTAAACCTTCAAGGACTGTTTCATGTCGAAACCTCTCTTTCCTCCCGTGCGAACTCTAATGGGCCCAGGCCCCAGCGACATTCATCCGCAAGTCCTGGAGGCGATGGGCAAGCCGACGGTAGGCCATTTGGATCCGTTCTACCTGCAAGTGATGACCGACTTGCAGGCGATGCTGCGAACGATCTTCCGCACGAAGAACGATATGACGATGGCGATCAGTGGGACTGGCTCGGCCGGGATGGAAACCACGGTTGTTAACTTGGTCGAACCGGGCGACACGTTTTTGGCGTGCGTCAACGGAGTGTTCGGTGGTCGCATGGCCGACGTTGCGGGACGAGCCGGAGCGAACGTCCACAAGGTCGAGCGATAATGGGGTGAAGTATTCGCGGTCGAAGACCTGAAATCGGCGATCGCAGAATCCCAACCAAAATACGTCGGAATCGTTATGGCGGAAACGTCGACTGGTGCAGCGCAGCCCATCAAGGAAATTGCCGATGTCGTACACGACGCGGGCGCCATGTTGATTGTCGATGCAGTTACGTCGCTGGGCGGAATGCCGGTGGAAGTTGACGAATGGGGAATCGACGCGATTTATTCGGGATCTCAAAAATGTTTGAGCTGCCCTCCGGGATTGGCTCCGGTTTCGTTCAGTGAAGCCGCGGTCAAAGTCATTCTGAATCGCAAAACAAAAGTCCGCAGCTGGTACTTGGACGTTTCGATGTTGGCGAACTATTGGGGCAGCGACCGAGCGTACCATCACACCGCTCCAATCAACATGACCTACGGCCTCTACGAAGCGTGCCGCTTGATTCTGGAAGAAGGGCAGGGCAGTTGCTTCGCACGGCACACTCAAAATCACCACGCTCTAAAAGCCGGGCTCGCAGCGATCGGAATGGAGTACACGGCCGCCGAAGGGCACCAGCTTCCGATGTTAAACGCAGTGCGTATTCCCGACGGCGTTAATGATGGCGAAGTGCGTTCTGCGCTGCTGAATGAATTCGGAATCGAAATCGGTGGTGGCTTAGGGGCATTCAAAGGCCAAGTATGGCGTATCGGCCTGATGGGTTATGGAGCTCGTCAAGCGAACGTGTTGCTGCTGTTGTCGGCACTCGAACAACTTTTGGCCAAGCAAGGATACAAGTTTGATTCAGGTGCGAGCATCGCCGCCGCGAACGCCGTTTACGCAATCGCGTAACGGAAACGAACGCGTCTCGGCTGATTTTGAACGCGCTCCCGTATTTGTTTAACATGTGCCTTCTAGATTCCGCA
The DNA here is from genome assembly GCA_020426925.1 of Planctomycetales bacterium. Taxonomy (GTDB): domain Bacteria; phylum Planctomycetota; class Planctomycetia; order Pirellulales; family Pirellulaceae; genus JAGQPC01. Next base: position 9,462 of record JAGQPC010000911.1, read on the forward strand.
TTGAAGGGACCAGCACTGATGATCATTCGACACGTACGGGCATTCATTCTTGGTGCTTGCATCTGCGGTTTAACGATTGCCGCAGATCCCAGCGAGTTTGTCGACTTCAGCACGCCCGACCTTCCCGGCCGTTTGTATGTTCCGCCGGAAGCGGCCGATTCCGAGCGGCCTGTCATCTTGTTCTTGCACGGAGCGGGTGAAACAGGCTCGAACAATCGAGCTCAAATTAACTCGAACGTCGACAACCTGTTCGCTGCGGCGAAGGAGCGAGGGGCATTCCTGTACGCTCCACAAGCGAAAACAGTTGTCGGCGGGATTTTCAATTGGAACGACACAGACCGGACCAACGAAGTCATGTTGAAGCTGGACGAGATTCTGGCGGGATACAATACCGATCCAAACCGCGTTTACGTCACTGGCCTATCGATGGGTGGCGGCGGAACGTGGAACCTGCTTTCGCGGTATTCGGATCGCTTCGCGGCAGCGGTGCCAATCGCAGGCGTTCGCACTGGCGATGACTTCGAACCAGCCAACTTGCTGACAACTCCCATCTGGGCGTTTCACGCTCGCAATGACAGTGTCATATCCGCAAACTTTAGCCGTCGAGTTGTGAACTCTGTATTGCAAGTCGCAGGTGATCCGGAACTCGAGTTTCCTTCTTTCCGTGATCGAGAATCCGTGTTCGAATTTGCCAGCGACTCACCTCATTTGCGATATACAGAGTATCCCACGGGCGGTCACGGCATCTGGGGAACTGTTTACGGCACGGCAGAAGTCCAAGATTGGATGTTTGCTCAGTCAGTTCCTGAACCGTCCTGTTCTGCTCTGACTTTGGCCTTGTTCGTTGCGTTAGTGGTTGCGAAACGGCTAGTTTGACTTCTCACAGCGACGTGTCTTCCACGCACAACCCCAGCAAGGTTGCCGGTGTTCGTTACTGGTTGAGCGTCCACAGATGAATGTGCCCATCGTAGCAGCCGCAAGCGAGGTGCTTACCATCGGACGAAAATGCGACCGCAAGCACAGTTTCTTGAGGTCCAACGAGTGCATCACCGCGCTTCAATTCAGGAAAACTCCATAGCTGGACTGCTCGCTCGCGTCCTCCAAATGCCAACCTACGACCGTCCGGTGAAATCGCCACTGTGAACAGGGCGCTGTCGTTGCTGGTACTTCGACGAATCAGCTTCCTTTGCGCAACATCCCACAACGCAACGCCTCGTTGGCTACCAGCCGAGACAAGGCTCGAACCATCCGGCGAGTACTTCAGTTCGTAAACCGTACCGCCACTCGTCTCCAGTTCAGTCGTCATCGCACCATTGCTTTGCCAAATGCGGATCACGCCACCTGCTCCACCACTAGCAAAAGACTGTGAATCTGGTGCAAAGGCCAGGGAATAGACTGGATTCGGATGAGCCACTGACAGGAGTTTGCGACTCGTTTTGACGTCCCAGAGGCAGACCTTCAAGTCGAATCCTCCAGTGGCTAACATCTCTCCATCGGGAGCATACGCGACAGCAAGGACCGGTCCCTGGTGTCCACTAAGCGTAGATCGAAGCTTCCCCGTTGTTGTGTCCCAGATCCGTGTCGTTCCGTCGGCACTACACGATGCAAGATGCTTACCGTCAGTTGAGAAGCAAAGACGAAATACTTGATCCTCATGACCCTCAAAGGTCGTGACAACGCGAGCGCTGTCAACATCCCACAGCTTCAGCGTCTGGTCATAGCTTCCCGACGCGAGTCTCCGACCATCGGGTGAGAAAGCAACCGAATAGACGGCATCCTGATGCCCAGTCAATACTCGAGGCTCTTTGGCCTCGGCACTCACTGTCAGTAGAACAACCGATAAACATTTCCAAAGATATGATCTACGCATCGTCTCGCATCCAATAGACTGTACACGGCAAAAAACATACCGCGCGTACACTTCTGGGAGTTTATCGGTCGCTGCTTACTCCAAGTCATTGGGAACGTGCGTCGCCGCACGCAGTTGGATGAAATGGGCCATTCCGCATGCCCTAATAGACTCCTGTCACGTCGACTCGCGGAGGATAGCAACCGGCCAGCAATCTCGCCTGCGACGCCGAACAAATGCGGGCCATTGAAAGAAGGTGGTCATTCGCAAGCCTTCGCCGGCCATGCGATCGAGGTTGGCGTTTCAATATTTGGCGAGCCAAAGCAATGTACCGCATTACGTCTGATATTTTGGGAGAATCGGAAATCGCTCAATTCTAGCGCCGCTATTTCACTCGTGGCACCTTCCTCGTTTTGCCGCCCTGAGTGTGGAGGCCTCGAACGATTTTGCCCTCTTCATTTCGTTCGAACTTGATCGACGCGTTCACTTCCTTCCAGCGGAATTCATCGTTTCCAACCGGAACGATTTCCAGAGCGTTTTGGCCTCGAAGTTTCGCTGTCAATTTCTTGCCGTCGCGGGTCACGGTCATATTGCCCAACAGCAAGCCGTAATTGTAACGGCCAACGAATTCGTCAAGCTGTTCTTCCGTGAGTTCGATTTGCTGAATCTCAGGAACTCTCGCAACGTCAAACGTCCTGCCGCCTTGAGTGTGAATTCCCTTGGTGACGTTTCCATTGTCGTCTTTGACGAACTCAACTTCGGCCTTAATACCTGCCCACGCAAACTTCCTTTCAGACTGAGGATAGATTTTGAATTTGGCTTGACCTGTTAGCTGAGCGTAGAGTTGGTTGCCGTCGCGAGTTACACGCATGACCGCGCTGACGTAGTCATACGTGCCGACAAACGCTTCAAGCTGCTCATCGGTTAGAACGACTTTCGCTGCGTCAGGGATGCGTTTATGCGTTTGAACCGAACCGTTTTGCCGATGGATTACGGAAGTAACTTTGCCGTCTTCGTCACGAACAAACTCAGCTTCCGCGTCCACGACTTTCCAGAAAAACGTGTTGTCGTCCAGCGGGTAAATCGGAAACCGATTCTGTCCAGTCAGCTGAGCGTACAGCTGCTCGTCGACAAGTGTAACGTCGAGCAAAATCGGGGCGCCGTAATCGTAGAGCCCAACAAAATCCTGGAACGTTGATGAGTCGACCGATTTGTTCACAACTCGAACAGCTTGTTCGTCCATCTTCTCCCACAGAACCGTTTCGCCTAACTGCTTGGCAATTTCTGTCGGCGGCGGCAAATGTCCGGTCGGAGATGCGTTGACGAAAACGACAATGGTCGTGTTCTCACTCGGATAGCGAATGAGATAACTCAGAAATCCGTCCAGCCCTCCCGAATGATTGATCGTTTGGAGCCCTCGATGGCTTCCAATCGCCCAGCCGTAACCATAGTTCGAAAGCGAGCCATCGTTTAACGTTTTCGGCGAGTGCGCCATCTGCAACGAGTCGGCGCTCAAGACTTTGCCGTTGAACAATGCTTCGTTCCATTTATGCAAATCACTGATCGTCGAATAGATCGCGCCGGCACCACCGGCCTGCGACATGTGCCAATCGGTAGCAAGTGACGGCTTGCGATTTTCGATTTTGTATCCGACTGCTTCATGTTCCAAATCCAATTCCGGTGAGTGCACGCCGGAGTTCGACATGCCCAGCGGCGTGAAGAACGCTTCTTGCAAGTAATCAGCGTAGCCTTTGCCCGAAACGTTACCGACGATATGCCCGAGCAGGAAATAGCCCGAATTGTTGTAGGAGTAGCGATCACCCGGATCAAAGTCGTACGGATCGTTCTTGAATGAGTTGATCAGGTCGATTTCGGTCGTCGGCTTTGTCATCGTCGCAACAAAACCTGGCTTGCTTGTATAGCTCTTAATGCCAGAAGTGTGGATCAACAGATGCTCGAGCGTTACCTCGTCACCTCGTGGAAAGTCGGGGAGGAACTTTGAAAGCTTGTCGCTGACTGATAGCTTTCCTTCTTCTTGCAATTTCAGAATCGCCGCTGCTGTGAATTGTTTTGAAACTGAACCAATGCGAAACTTCGTGCTCACCGAGGCAGGTATCTTCTTTTCCAAGTTTTCGCTACCAAAAG